>DASSWO010000035.1:0-4927 GCA_035704795.1 Methylophaga sp.
GCTTGCATCCACAATTTAATCTGCTGCATGTACTGGAAGGCACCAAATCGCTTCGAGAAATACTGGTTGAGGGCCCGGCGGGAATGCAAATTATTCCGGCAGCTTCAGGTGTCAAAAAAATGGCCGAACTCAGCCCTGCTGAACACGCAGGTATGATTCAGGCATTCAGTGAACTGGAACAGCATATTGATGTGTTGCTAATCGATAGTGCAGCCGGTATCGCTGACAGTGTTATCAGTTTCAGTCGTGCCGCACAGGAAGTTATTGTCGTAGTTTGCGATGAACCCGCTTCCATCACCGATGCCTATGCACTGATAAAATTACTCAGTCGTGAACATGGTGTTCAGCGGTTTCATATCATTGCCAATATGAGTCGTAATGTGCAGGAAGGCCGCGAACTGTTTGATAAAATTAATATGGTTTGTGACCGGTTTCTGGATGTCAACCTGGACTTTATGGGTATTGTGCCTTTTGATGAAGATCTGCGCCGCTCTGTCAAAAAACAACGTAGCGTCGTCGACTATGTACCGCGCAGTAAATCCGCCACGGCTTTTACCCACTTAGCCAAAAAGATTGAATTCTGGCCAGTTGCTAAAGCCCCCAGCGGCCATATGGAATTTTTTGTTGAACGGTTGATCCGCGCCAGTATGGAAGCCGTATAGGAATGATGAGCGTGCCGATGTATCAGCAATATGCCGACGTCCAGTCCCAAGCTGACCTTGTCAGACAACATGGCGCGCTGGTCAAACGTATTGCTTATCATTTAATTGCCCGATTACCACATACCGTTGATGTCGATGATTTGATCCAGGCCGGTATGATTGGTCTGCTGGATGCCTCCCAACAATACAATGCCAGCCAGGGTGCCAGTTTTGAAACTTACGCCGGCATTCGTATTCGCGGCGCGATGCTTGATGAAATCCGTCGTAATGACTGGGCACCCCGCTCTGTGCACCGTAAAGCCAGAGAAATTGCTGAGGTGATGCAACAACTTGAACAACAGCTTGGCCGCCCGGCCCTGGATCCGGAAATCGCTAAAGCACTGGGCATGGATCTGGATGAATATTACCAGCAATTGCAGGCATCATCGGGACACCAGGTATTCAGTCTGGACGATCTTACCGATAATCAACTGGCCGATAGTGAGGGCTTGGGCGATCTGCCTGACTCCCCGGAAGCCCATACTGAAAATAATGGTTTTCAACAAGCGCTGGCACAAGCCATCGACACGTTGCCAGAGCGTGAACGGCTGCTGATGAGCCTGTACTATAATGATGAGTTAAATTTAAAAGAAATTGGCGAAGTGCTGGGCGTCAGCGAGTCGCGTGTCAGTCAAATCCACAGTCAAACCGTGGTCCGGCTGCGCGGCAAACTGCGCGACTGGTTACAGTGAATTTGGGAGAACGACCTTGGATAAGAATATGAAGATCCTCATTGTGGATGATTTTTCCACAATGCGCCGGATTATCAAAAACCTGCTGCGGGATCTGGGTTTTAACAACACCGTTGAAGCCGATGATGGTCTGACTGCCCTACCGGTTTTACAAGCCGGCGGCATTGATTTTCTGATCACTGACTGGAATATGCCCGGCATGCAAGGCATTGATTTGCTGAAAACGGTGCGTGCTGATGAAAAATTAGCAAGCTTGCCGGTATTAATGGTGACCGCCGAAACCAAACGCGAGCAGATCATCGAAGCCGCTCAGGCTGGTGTTAATGGTTATATTGTGAAACCGTTTACTGCCGCCACATTGAAAGACAAAATCGAAAAAATATTTGAACGTCTTAATACTCAATAAGCCAGCCCCAAGGTGATTTATGCAAGCAGATCCCAAAGCGGCCCAACTCGAAGCCGCCCGTGCCTTGTTGGCCGCAATTGAACAAGATGATGACGTCTCGGCCAAACAACAACTTGCCAAGCTGAGTGAGAGCCGGGAAACCGCGCTATTTCAGGAAGTCGGCAAATTAACCCGTGACCTGCACGAAGCGCTCAACAATTTTAAAGTCGACAGTCGTCTCGTTGATTTGACCCATAAAGAAATGCCCGATACCCGCGATCGGCTTAATTATGTCATCGAAACCACCGAAGCTGCTGCTCACAAAACACTGGGTTTTATCGACGAAACACTACCTCTCGCTAATGAATTACAAAATACGGCCGCTAAACTTGATGCAAGCTGGCAACGTTTTCGCAATCGGGAAATGTCCGCAGCGGAATTTCGCGAGTTAAGTCATGAAATCGAAGTCTACTTGCCGTCGGTCAGCACGCACGCAAAACAGATCCACCATAATCTGTCGGAAGTGACGCTGGCACAGGGTTTTCAGGATTTGACCGGCCAGGTATTACGCCAGGTTATTGGTCTGGTGGAAGAAGTTGAGGATAATTTGGTTCGGCTGGTGAAATTGGCAGGCCAACCAAATACCCCCAGCAAACCAGCCGAAGTCGATCCTTTGAAAGCCGAAGGGCCACAAATTAATGCCAATAAAAAGGCTAATGTGGTGAACAACCAGGATGATGTTGATGACTTGCTATCAAGTCTCGGCTTCTAAAGGAAAGCGAGTATGGCGCTGGATACTGATGACGAAATTCTCCAGGACTTTATGGTCGAGGCAGAAGAAATTCTTGACGGCCTTAATGAACAATTGGTGTCGCTGGAATCACAGCCACAGAACAGTGACTTGCTCAATGCGATTTTCCGTGGATTTCATACCATCAAAGGTGGCGCCGGCTTTTTAAGTCTGGATGCCATGGTGGCGTTATGCCACAAAGGCGAAGACGTCTTTAATTTGCTGCGTCAGGGTGAACGGCATGTTGATGCCGATATGATGGACACTTTCCTGAAAGTGCTCGACAGCCTGAATGCCATGTTTGCCGAATTAAAAAGCGGTGAGTTTCCAAAACCTGCCGATCCCGCGATTCTCAGTCAACTGGCTGCCTACCTTGAAGCTGAAGCTGATGCTGCCCCCGCGCCTGCAACGCCAGCTGAACCGGAACCTGAGCCTGTTTCCAAAGTACCTTTCGAAACTGCCAGTGTCGGTGGTGATGATATTACCGATGATGAATTTGAAGCCCTGCTCGATCAATTGCACGGTAATGCTGCGCCGGGGATAAAAAATCCACCACCTGCCGATGAACCGCCTGCCAAATCGGCCGCTTCCGATGATGAGATGACCGAAGCAGAATTCGAGGCTTTGCTGGATGAACTGCAAGGCAAGAAAAAAGCGCCGGCCACACCGCCGTCACCTCAAGTAGCAGAACCCGTTAAAGCTGAACCAGCAAAAAAAGTTGATGTGCCGCCTCCCGCTGCCGAAAAATCCACTGAAAGCAGTCAGGATAAAATGGCCCCTGCACCGGTGGCTAAGTCCGCCCCACCGCCTGTTGAAACCAGTGTTCGCGTTGATACCGCACGGCTTGATGAGATCATGAATATGGTCGGTGAATTGGTGTTGGTACGTAATCGTATTAATACCCTGGAAGCGGCGTTTGAAAACGAAGAAATGGCCAAGGCGGTCAATAATCTCGCCGTGGTCACGGCCGATTTACAGTCTGCGGTGATGAAAACTCGCATGCAGCCAATCAAAAAGGTGTTTGGCCGCTTCCCGCGCGTGGTCCGTGATTTGGCCCGCAGTCTGAAAAAAGACATTAACCTGGAACTACGCGGCGAAGAAACCGATCTGGATAAAAATCTGGTCGAAGCATTAGCCGATCCACTGGTGCATTTGGTTCGTAATGCCGTCGATCATGGTGTTGAAATGCCCGATGCCCGTGAAACTGCTGGTAAACCACGCACGGGCAATATTGTGTTGGCTGCTGCCCAGGAAGGTGATCATATTCTGCTGACCATTGCCGATGACGGCGCCGGTATGAATCCTGACGTGTTGCGCCGTAAAGCCGTCGAAAAAGGCATGATGGATGAAGAAGCAGCCTCGCGATTGACTGAATCGGAATGTTTTGCGCTGATTTTTGCGCCTGGCTTTTCGATGAAACAGGAGATCTCCGATATTTCGGGTCGCGGCGTCGGTATGGACGTTGTCAAAACCAGTATTGCCAAGCTTAATGGTGTTATTGATATTCAATCAGAACTGGGCAAAGGTACGACGCTATCGATTAAAGTTCCGCTGACGCTGGCGATCATGCCGACGTTAATGGTGATGCTGGGTAACCAAATCTTTGCTTTCCCGCTGGTCAGCGTCAATGAAATTTTTAACCTGGATCTGCGCAAAACCAATACCGTCGATGGTCAACAAACGATCATGGTGCGAAACAAAGCCCTGCCATTGTTTTATTTACGAAAATGGCTAACCCAGCATTTTGATGACAGTAAAAAACCCGCCACTGAGCATGTGGTCATTGTCAACGTCGGCACACGCAAAGTTGGCTTTGTCGTTGATCAATTGATTGGTCAGGAAGAAGTGGTCATTAAACCGTTGGGTGCGTTGCTTCATGGCACCAAAGGTTTTGCAGGGGCCACGATTACCGGTGACGGACGCATTGCATTGATTCTCGATTTTCCGGAACTGATGACGGCCTATGCAAATCGCGGTTTTTAAGGAATAGCGTGACAGTCAAAGTTCTTATTGCTGATGACTCTGCTTTTTTTCGTCGCCGCCTGACGGAAATTATCAATGCTGATCCGCGTCTGGAAGTCATCGCTACGGCAACTGATGGTCAGCAGGCTGTTGAGCAGGTCAGTATTCACCGGCCGGATGTTATTACCATGGATCTGGAAATGCCAGTGATGGATGGCATTGCTGCTGTGCGGCAAATCATGCGCCGTCGGCCCACACCGGTGTTGATGTTATCCACATGGACCACTGAAGGCGCCAAAGCGACATTGGATGCACTGGAAGCTGGTGCCATGGATTTTTTGCCAAAGCGCTTTGAAGATTTAACCGGTGATCGGCAAAAACTCTGCGAACGAATATA
>DASSWO010000099.1:0-5720 GCA_035704795.1 Methylophaga sp.
CCAACCCTTCATCACGCAACAATTTATGGAAAAACCGTGCATACAATAAATGCAACACAGCGTGTTCAATACCACCGATGTATTGATCCACTGGTAACCAGTGGTCAGCACGGTCATCAAGCATCGCTTTATCGTTATCAGCACAAGCAAAACGTGCGTAATACCACGAAGATTCAAAAAACGTATCGAAAGTATCGGTTTCCCGCGTTGCTGGCTTACCGCAGCTCGGGCAACTGCACTGATAAAATTCCGGCATCGATTTAATTGGTGATCCGGAGCCATCGACCACTACATCTTCAGGCAATAACACCGGCAGATCTTTTTCTGGCACCGGCACCGCACCGCAATCATCACAATAAATAATCGGGATCGGTGTACCCCAATAACGCTGCCGGGAGACGCCCCAGTCACGCAGCCTGTAATTGACCTTACGCTCGGCCTTATTGTCAGTCGCTAATTTATTGGCCATGGCATCAAATGCTGCCTGGAAATCCAGACCGTCAAACTCGCCGGAATTGACCAATAGACCTTTTTCGGTAAAAGCCGCTTTGGAAAAATCGTGGTCACTGTGATCTGCCGGTTTAATCACCTGCTGAATCGGCAAATCATATTTAACGGCAAACTCATAATCACGCTGATCATGAGCTGGCACCGACATCACAGCGCCAGTGCCATAGCCCATCAATACAAAGTTCGCCACCCAAACCGGCACCGGCTTTCCAGTGACTGGATGAATCGCTGATAAACCGGTAGCGATACCGCGTTTTTCAGCGGTTTCCAGTACCGCTTCCGAAGTACCGGTTTGTTGGCAGGATTCGATAAATGTTTGCAGTTCAGCATTGTTTTCAGCTGCCGCCAGTGCCAGTGGATGTTCAGCCGCTAACGCCAGATAACTAACGCCCATCAAAGTATCGGGGCGGGTAGTATAAACAGACAGTTTTTCAGTTGAATCGGCCACGGCAAAATCAATTTGCAAGCCTTCAGAGCGGCCAATCCAATTGGCTTGCATGGTTTTCACTTGCTCTGGCCAACCGTCTAACTGATCCAGATCAGTCAATAATTGATCTGCATAATCGGTGATTTTCATAAACCACTGTGGGATCTCGCGTCTCTCAACTTTGGTATCACAACGCCAACAGCAACCATCAACGACCTGCTCGTTGGCCAGCACCGTATTGTCGACAGGACACCAGTTAACCGCAGCTGTTTTGTTATAAACCAGCCCTTTTTTGAACAATTGCACAAACAACCATTGTTCCCAACGGTAATAATCCGGTTTACAGGTAGCGACCTCACGCTCCCAGTCATAGCCCAGACCCAGGCGTTGTAACTGTGCCCGCATATAATCAATGTTTTGATAGGTCCAGGCCGCTGGAGCCACTTTATTTTTAATCGCGGCATTTTCCGCTGGCAGACCGAACGCATCCCAGCCCATTGGCTGCAGTACATTTTTACCCTGCATCCGCTGAAAACGGGAAATCACGTCACCAATGGTGTAATTGCGGACATGTCCCATATGCAATTGGCCACTGGGGTACGGAAACATCGACAGGCAGTAAAATTTTTCGCGGCTGGGATCTTCGACAGCACGAAAAATCTGTTGATCTCGCCAGAATTGCTGGGCACTGGCTTCAATGGCGTCAGGGCGGTATTCGGTCGACATGGGCACTCTTACAAAGACGTTTATAAAGCGCTAAAGGATACCCTAGCGGCGGGCAGGCTTAAAGCATTGCTCAGGCTTTTCAGTGATGGGTCACAATCAAAAGTAAAACCCTGAAATAAAATCAGCGACCGAAGCCGCTGACATTGCTGAACAAAAACGTAACTTCAAATTTTGAATTCTTCCAGTTTGCGGCCACGCTTAAGTTCATCATTGAGCCATATTGGACGTTTGCCAAAACCCTTCCAGGTTTTACTCGCATCTTGCGGATGACGATATTTAACTTCGCTTTCACTACGCGTTTTACGACTGGCCGTCATTCCAACACGCATATTTTTTGCAACGGCTGATAAGGCTTCAGCCGGCGTGACTTTTTTAGTTTTAGCTAAATTACGAACGGCATCCGCAACAGCTACCACGCCAGGATCTTTGCTGTTCAATTCAGCAACTTTTTTGGTTTTTAATTTTTTAATTTGTTTCTTGGACTGATTAATCAGTTTTTGTAATTCTTGCTCGGACAAATTATTTAAATCTAACGCAGCCAACTTAGTCATATTTCACTTGCCTTTAAATTTTAGTAATACAATTTAGGTAATCATAACTTTGACAAAAATAATTTAAAAGACTTATTTATTTACCAGCCGCCATCAGAAACTCATATTTTTTATATAACTGATCATGGTTTTCAACATGATCCGGATCTTTGGGAATGCAGTCGACCGGACATACTTCAACACATTGTGGTGTATCAAAATGACCGACACACTCCGTGCATAAATCAGGGTCAATGACATAAATTTCTTCGCCCTGAGAAATGGCACCATTAGGACATTCAGGTTCGCAAACGTCGCAGTTAATGCACTCATCAGTAATAAACAGGGACATACGGTCTCCGGAGACTTAACAGAAAAACTTTAAGATCATAACGTTATTCAGCTTTTTCCGCCAGATGATCGATAAATGCCTGCTGTACACAAGGAGCGACAAATTGCGATATATCGCCACCTAATAAACCAATCTGCCGAACCAGGCTGGATGAAACAAAAGTATATTGTTCGGCCGGCGCTAAGAATAACGTTTCAACTTCAACATGCAATCGCCGGTTAATAGCGGCAAGTTGTACTTCATATTCAAAATCAGAAACAGCACGCAGTCCGCGGATAATGACATTGGCTTGTCTGTGCGCTGCAAAATCAACCAATAAACCGGTAAAACCGCAGACCTCTACATTAGGTATGTCCGCTAAAATTGTTTGCGCAAGCTCAACACGTTTATTCAAACTGAATAAACTTTGTTTACCGGTGTCAGCAGCTACCGCGACAATGACTTTTTCAAATAAACGGCTCGCGCGATGTACTAAATCTGTATGACCGTGCGTTACGGGATCAAAGGTGCCGGGATAAATAGCGGTAATGGGCATATTTCAAGTCTATTGTCTGGCAAATAAACAGTATCTTACCTCACCTGCCGATTTATCTTTTATTAACTGCCAATTTAACGGCAAATCCGGTAATGATTGTTTAGCCGGACATTCTAAATAAATCACGCTGTGCGCTAATAAACAGCCTTGCTGTTCCAGTAATTCAGCGGCTTGTTGCCAGAGGTTGCTACGATATGGCGGATCTAAAAAAACAATATCAAATTGTTTATCGGTATTGGCAATAAACGTTAAGGCATCCTGAGCCAGAACCCGACAATTAGTGGCTTTCAGATTTTGTTGATTAGCGGTTAATGCCTCGACCGCAGCAGGCGCCAACTCCAGCAAATCGACAGTGGTTGCACCGCGGGATGCGGCTTCAAAACCCAGCACGCCACTTCCCGCAAAAGCATCGAGACACTTAGCACCACCGATATAGGGTTGCAACCAGTTAAACAGCGTTTCTCTAACGCGGTCCGGCGTAGGCCGTAAATCAGCTAAATCCGGAAAAGCTAATTTACGGCCGCGCCACTGACCACCAATAATTCGAACCGTTGAGCTGTTATTTATCTTTGCCTTCGCCACCAACAATTACCGTCGCCATTGTGTCCGGATCAATACGCCTTTGAAAGGCATCTTTAATTTGTGCTTTGCTCACGGCATTGACCCGTTGTTTGAAAGTATCAAGGTAATCCAACGGCAATTGATAAAAGCCGATGACCCCAAGGTAGTCGGCGATTTTACTATTACTATCCAGACGCAGGGCAAAACCACCGGTAATATTTTGTTTGGCAGCTTCTAATTGCTCATCTGTCGGGCCGTTTTGAACATAATCGCGCAACGTTTGACGTAGCACTTTAAGCGCTTCTTCCGCTTGTTCATTTCGGGTTTGCAAACCTAACTGATAAGGGCCGGCTTTTTGCATCGGCCGAAAATAACTGTATGCGCTATAACTGAGACCACGCTTTTCACGAATTTCATCACTAATGATAGATACCAGACCACTACCACCGAGCACATGATTACCGACATATAACGGAAAATAATCAGGATCAGTGCGGGTAATACCAGGTTGCCCCATCAGCAAATGTGACTGTGTCGATGGAAAAGCAATGTGTTGTTCGCTGGCTGCTGTTAAATCTTCAACAGCTGGCAATGGAGCTGCTGCTTTGCCCGTTTCCAATGCAGCAGAAATTTTGTCGGCTAAAACCTTAGCCTCCGCTTTGCGTAAATCGCCGACGATCACTAACACAGCATTTTGCGCGACGTAATATTGTTTGAAGAAAGCCTCTAAATCGGTAATGGTAATTTTTTCCAGACTTTCCTCATTACCGCTGGGCATTTGCGCATAAGGATGATCACCATAAATCGCCTGATAAAAATTACGTTCGGCAATAGCTTCAGGAGACTGTTTTTGCGCTTGCAGACTTGTTTTCAGCTGATTTTTCAAACGCTCAAACGAGTCTTTGGGAAATGTCGGCTGACTGCTTAATTCAACAAACATATCAACCGCTTGTTCCATAGCGTTTTCTTCCACCAATGTTCGTAAACTCAGTACCGCCATATCGCGCTGAGACTCACTGCCGAATAAAGCACCAACATTATCAAAAGCGGCCGCAATCTCGTTGGTATCTGAATTTGCGGTGCCCTCTTTGAGCATGGCATTGGTCAACAATGCAGTGCCAGGCAAATTTCCGTCCCGGGCACCACCGGCATCAAAAATCAGCCGGATATCGACCATCGGTAATTGTGGTGCATCAACAAAATATACCGCAGTGCCCTGATCAGTTTGCCAGTGTTCAATTGCCGGTGTTGCATAACTACTGACAGACATTATTAATAATGCAAAAAAACCAATCAATTTAACGGGCATGAGGATCTCCTGAAGTCAGGCCTTGCGTGGGATTATTTTCTGAAGTTGCAATCGGCACCAGTTCACCGACTGTCAGCCGTTCGTCGATAAAATATTTTTGCACGACTTGCTGAATCTGTTCGGCGGTAACAGCTTTAATTTTGTCGACATATTGCTCACTGAGCTGCCAGTCAAGTCCAACCGTTTCCAACATACCCAGTTGCATTGCCTGATAAAAAATACTGTCTAACTCATACACTTCAGAGGCCACAACCTGCGTTTTTACCCGTTGCAGTTCCGTGTCAGTTACTGGCGTGTTTTTTAATAAATCTAACTGTTCGTGAATTGCTTTCTGTAAAGCGTCGATTGACTTACCTTGCGCGGGGGTACCACCGATAATAAACATATCATCAAGTCTGGAAAGTGTACTGTAATAGGCGCTGACACCCGCCGCAACTTGTTGTTCGCGAACCAATTCCTTAGAAAAACGACTGCTACTGGTGCCACTCAAAATGCCAGCGAGTACGTCCAATGCATAAGGCTCCCATTCAATCTCCGCGGTAGTAATCACCGGCACTTTCCAGCCCATCATCAAATAGGGCAATTTTGCAGGCGCTTTTAATTTTATATAGCGCTTGCCGTTTTGCTCTACTTCTATTTGCGGTTTAACGGTGGCGGTTTGTTCTGCTTTCAACGGTCCAAAATATTTTTTGGCCAATTGATAAACTGCATCGGGCTCCACATCACCAACCACCACCACGACGGCATTATTGGGGGCGTACCATTTTTGG
>DASSWO010000138.1:0-7753 GCA_035704795.1 Methylophaga sp.
TTACCAAGCACAGTAAACTGCATATTCATAGACCAACGAACATAGACTTCGTTATCACTGCGAGCAATATCATTTATTGTGACTTCAAGAGCATCCACCGATTCTCCGGTTTTCTGCAGGTAACGGGTTAAAGCTTGTTTATCGCGAACGGTGCGAAATGTGTCATTGAAATAAAGGTTATCAGCATAAACTTCATCAATAATGCCGGCCAGATCGTCATTTTGCAGATTGGCAAAAATCTTCCCAAAGGCTTTCACGGTGCTGTAATTGACAGCAGATGCTTCAGTATCCTGTAACGCTTGTTGATAGGCCTGATAATAATTAGATTTATTAGCGGAACCGCCACAGGCATTAAGCAATGGCAAAATCAGTAGGATCAGCAGGCTGCGTTTAACAAAATTCAAGATATGCCTCTGTGTTGCTTGTAATTAAGGTAATTCAGTTAAACTGCTCGCTTGTGAAATTACAGTGAAAGCAAACGCTGGCTTACTTTCACATACAATTCACGGAGAGCGCTCTACATTGCGCCCACTGATGAGAGTTTGCCAATGAAAGCGATTTTAAGATGGTTTGATAACGGTGATTCGGCGCCGCCGGTTCGAACGGGCAGCCGTGAAATAGACTGGTTGCGCATCATTCCGTTTATTGCTCTGCATCTGGCTTGTTTAGCTGTTTTTTTTGTAGGTATTTCAACGGTAGCTGTGGTCACGGCTGTAGGGTTATATCTGCTGCGAATGTTTGCCATTACCGCCTTTTACCATCGTTATTTTTCTCACAAAGCGTTTAAAACTTCCCGGCCGGTACAATTTATCTTTGCCTTGTTGGGTGCCAGTGCCACACAGCGGGGTCCGTTATGGTGGGCAGCCCATCACCGTGAACACCATCGACATGCCGATCAGCAAGCCGATCCGCACTCGCCCAGACAAGGATTTTTGTGGAGTCATATGGGTTGGTTTTTGTCAGACAGTTACTATCAAGCCGATTATTCGCTGGTCAGAGATTTAAAAAAGTATCCAGAATTACGTTTGCTGGATCGTTTCGACATTTTGGTGCCGGTATTACTGGCCATTGTTTTGTTTGCTGTAGGCAGTTTCCTTGAACACAGTCAGCCACAATTAGGTACCAGTGGTGCACAAATGTTGGTTTGGGGCTTCTTTATTTCCACGGTTGTATTGATACACGCAACCCTGGCGATTAATTCAATGGCACACCGATTTGGTAATCAGCGTTATAACACCGGTGATGACAGCCGCAATAACGCGCTTCTGGCTTTAATAACCCTCGGTGAGGGTTGGCATAATAATCATCATCATTACCCGGTTTCAGCGCGTCAAGGCTTTTACTGGTGGGAGATAGATATCAGTTATTACTTGCTCAAAGGCATGGCCAAGCTTGGATTGATTTGGGATTTACGGACAGTGCCGGCTGAGCGTCGTGCTTTACACGCTGCCAATAAGGGGCAGCGTTAATGAAGATTGCAGTCATTGGCG
Source organism: Methylophaga sp. (assembly GCA_035704795.1). Taxonomy (GTDB): domain Bacteria; phylum Pseudomonadota; class Gammaproteobacteria; order Nitrosococcales; family Methylophagaceae; genus Methylophaga. The sequence continues at coordinate 1,491 of DASSWO010000138.1, forward strand.
GTGGTATTGCGGGCTTATCATCTGCGTATTACCTAAGCAAACAGCACCAGGTAACGTTGTTTGAGGCCAATAATTATTTAGGTGGCCATACCGATACCCATGAAATTCGGGTAGCTGGTGAAATCTATGATATCGATACCGGCTTTATTGTTTTTAACCGGCAGAACTATCCGAATTTCAGCCGTCTTTTAGATGAGCTGCAGGTTGAAAGCAAACCGACCGAAATGAGTTTCAGTGTCAGCAATGTGTTGACCGGTCTGGAATACAATGCCACCGATGTAAATCGTTTATTTTGTCAGCGGCGCAATATTTTAAGCCCACGGTTTTACCGGATGCTGTGGGATTTGGTGCGTTTTTACCGTGAGGCACCACAGCTGCTCGATAGCGATGATGATAGCCTGACCATCGGTGAATATTTAAGTAACAATCGTTACAGTGAAGTGTTTATTGATGATCACCTGATGCCCATGGCCTGTGCACTTTGGTCGGGACCAGGTCTTGCCATCCGCGAATTTCCGGCGCGGTATTTCATTAGTTTTATGCACAATCACAATATGCTGAATTTGACCGATAGACCGCAGTGGCGCGTCGTCAGTCATGGTTCCAAGCGTTATGTTGATAAGCTGATTCATGATTGCTCAGCGAAATTTCACACCACTGCGGTTGTGCAGGGAATAAGCCGCGATGCCAATGGCGTGACGATTCGTGTCAATGGTGAATCGCAGCGTTTTGACAAAGTTGTCATAGCCACTCACTCTGATCAGGCGCTGCGTTTGCTGGATAAACCCAGCAAGGCTGAAATGGAAATTCTGGGCGCCATTGGCTATCAGCAAAATGATATGTTGCTGCACTCCGATAAACAGGTTTTGCCGGATAAAAAAGCAGCCTGGGCGAGTTGGAATGTCAGAGTCTGCCCGGAGCTTGCCAATCAATGTACCGTCAATTACCACATGAATACCCTGCAGGGCATTGAGGCACCGTTGGACTTTATTGTTTCCCTTAATAGTAATCATTTAGTCGATCCGGCCAAAGTATTTCTGGGGCGTCGTTATGCCCATCCCATTTATAACGCTGCCACCTTAGCGGCACAAAAACGCTGGGACGATCTGGCTGGTGATCAGCATACTTTTTATTGTGGTGCTTATTGGGGTTGGGGGTTTCATGAAGATGGCGTCACCAGTGCTTTGCGGGTAATTGAAACGCTGCAACAACAAATACAGGGTGTTTCCAATGTTGCCTAATGGTATTTACCAAGGGTGGGTACAGCATCAACGGCATTTACCGCATAGCCATCGGTTTAAATATCCACTGGCGATGTTGATGCTGGATTTGGATGAATTGCAGCAGCGATTTTCGCGCTCGAAGCTCTGGTCGCTGGAACGCTTTAATCTGATTAGTTTTTATCGCCGCGATTATTTACGCAGCGACACAGCTGATTTAAAAACGGCGGTTAGCGAGTTAATCAAACAACGTTGTGACTACGATTTCAACGGTCAAATCAAAATTCTGACCCATCCACGCTATCTTGGGTTTATTTTTAATCCCGTAACATTTTATTTTTGCAGTGAAGCGGATTCGCTGAAATATATTGTTGCCGAAATCAACAATACGCCGTGGAATGAGCGTTATGCCTATGTGCTGAAAGTTGATGAAAATCAAACGCAGCCGATGCATTTTGCCTTTGATAAACAATTTCATATTTCACCGTTTATGCCAATGGATGTTCAGTATCACTGGCGATTTAATTTTCAGCCGGATGCCCTAAATATTCATATGGTGATGATTAATGATGGTGAGCGGCATTTTGATGCCACCATGCAGGCGACCATGCAGCCGTTAACAACCAAAAATATGCGTTGGTTGCCGATTCGGTATCCACTGCAAACGCTCAGCGTGGTGTTTCGGATTTACTGGCAGGCGCTACGCTTGTGGGGTAAACATACGCCATTTTTCAGTCATCCTGACAAACAGATCGATATACCTGTCGCGCCTAGTGGAGAGGAAAAATGAACCGGCCACTCTCACCACCGACTGCGCTGGAAAAAGTCAGCCGCAGCTCAAGACTTTACGAAAAACTGGTGATTAATCAGCTCAGTCAGTTGCAAGATGGTTGTATTCATCTGCACACCACGGAAAAAGTCTATGAGCTCGGTAATGGCGAAGCAGATTTGTCAGTTAGCCTGACGGTTTATGACCGGCAGTTTTTCGATTCGGTGGTGAGGGGCGGCAGTGTTGGCGCGGCTGAATCTTATATGGCCGGTGACTGGCATTGCAGTGATTTAACAGCATTGGTGCGTATTCTGGTGCGCAACCAGGATCTCACCGATGATATGGAAAAAGGTCTGGCGAGATTCGCCGGCTGGCTGATGAAAGGCTGGCACTATTTTAATCGCAACAGTCATCGTGGCAGCCGTAAAAATATCGCGGCACATTATGATTTGGGCAATGACTTATTCAGCTTGTTTCTGGATAAAGACTGGATGATGTATTCATCGGCGCTGTATTTTCAGGGTGATGAAAGTCTGGAGCTTGCGCAGGCGCAAAAACTGCAACGACTGTGCGACAAACTTGATCTTCAATTTAGTGATCATTTACTGGAAATCGGCACCGGTTGGGGTGGCTGTGCGATATTTGCTGCCAAAAACTACGGTTGCAAGGTAACCACGACCACCATCTCTCGCGAACAGTTTAATCATGCAACCGCGCGGGTCAAAGCCGAAGGGCTGCAAGACCTGGTGACGGTGTTACTCGAGGATTACCGCGACTTAACCGGCCAGTTTGATAAATTGATTTCTATCGAAATGGTGGAGGCGGTGGGCCATCATTACATTGATGGTTATTTTGCCCGCTGTAGTGAATTGCTGAAAGATAATGGTCTGGCTATTATTCAAGCCATCACCATCGAAGATCATCGCTACTTACAAGCTGTTAAAGAAGTCGACTTTATTAAGCGTTATATTTTCCCCGGCAGTTTTATTCCCAGCGTCACCGTGCTCAGCAACTCGGCTGCCAAAGCCAAATTGAAACTGACCAATTTAGAAGATATTGGTCCCAGTTATGCGCTGACCCTAGCCGAATGGCGACAACGATTTATGTCGCAGCTCGATAAGGTTCGTGCACTTGGTTATCCCGATAGTTTTATCCGTATGTGGGAATTTTATCTGTGTTATTGCGAAGGTGGTTTTGCTGAACGCAGTATCGCCGATGTGCATTTATTGTTCAGTAAACCGAAAAACCGCCGGCCACAATGGGTGCCCATCAGTGGCTAAGAAAAACATCATTAATTTTGTGCTGTTTCAAATCAGCTGGTTGGTTTGTGTGTTGTCAGGTGCTGCCGATAATAACTTGCCAGCAGTGTTAATGACTGTGGTGTTTGTATTAGTACATTTTCGATATTTTGCCTGGCGATATGCGGATTTTCGTCTGATTATAGCCGGTGTTTTTATTGGTTTAATACTGGACAGTGCTTATTCAGCATCAGGCTTGATGGCGTATAACGGTCAAACTTTGCCGCCGATCGCACCATGGTGGATTCTGTGTTTGTGGGTCAATTTTATGCTCACTTTGAATCACTCATTAAGTTGGTTGTTGGAACGGCGCTGGCTGGCAGCATTGGTCTCGGCAATTGGCAGTCCGCTGTCGTATTACGCTGGCCAGAAACTGGGCGCGCTCCACTGGTTACAACCAGAAATGCTGATTGTTGTTTCGGCGATTACCTGGGCGTTAGCGGTGCCATTGTTAATCACGCTGGCAAATCACTGGCGTAAGCAGGAACAGGTGATAAAACATGCTTTGGCTTAGTCTTTTAGTGGTTTCAGTTGTAATGTTGCTGGGTTGGTTTTGGCAGCAACGTACCCAAAATGCCGGCATAGTTGATGTGTTATGGGCATTCAGTCTCAGTGGTCTGGCCTTTTTCTATGCGTTTGTCGGTGATGGGAATTTTGCTTTAAGACTCGTCGCTGGCCTGGTGATGGGAGTATGGTACCTACGCTTAGGTTGGCATCTGGCGCACCGTGTTTCAGGTGAAGCTGAAGATGGTCGCTACCAGCATTTACGCAAGCACTGGGGCGATAAAGCGGGTTTATATTATTTTTTCTTTTTTCAATTTCAGGCCTTGTTGGCCTGGAGTTTTGCCTGGCCGGTTTATGTCATAAGCCAGGGTCAGCTTAACGAATTTGGCTGGCCACAATATTTAGGCATTGCCGTTGTATTGGTGGCTATTTGCGGAGTGACGGTGGCAGATCGTCAATTACAGACTTTTCGCGAGAATCCCGCCAATAAAGGCAGAGTTTGTGAGAGGGGACTATGGTACTACTCACGGCACCCGAATTACTTTTTTGAATGGCTGCACTGGTTTGCCTATCCACTACTGGCAACGGGTATTGCCGGCGCTCTCTGGCTATGGCTGGCACCGCTGATAATGCTGCTGTTTTTGTATTTTGTGACGGGTATTCCCTACACTGAGCAACAGTCAATTCGTAGCCGTGGTGATGCCTATAAACGCTATCAGCAAACCACCAGTCCGTTTATTCCCTGGAGAAAAAAACATGTCAGTAATTAATCTTGCTGAAAAGGGATTACTGCCTGATGCAGTGATCCGTTTAGGTATTCGCCGCTTGCTAAAGCAGCGTCTTCAGGATGAACGTGCTGATGATTTACAGGCTGCCAGTGAGCAGAAAAATCGTTGCATAGAAATGTTACGACAGAGCCCAATCGCCATTGAAACCGATGCCGCTAATGAGCAACATTACGAAGTGCCGGCTGCTTTTTATCAGTTAGCTTTAGGTAAGCATCTTAAATACAGTGGTTGCTGGTGGGACGATTACACTTTTACGCTGGATGAAGCTGAGCAAGCGATGCTTGAGCGCTATGTTGAGCGGGGTCAGTTTGAAAACGGCCAGGATATATTAGAACTCGGGTGCGGCTGGGGATCACTGACGTTATATCTGGCAGAGCGTTTTCCTTATTCACGAATTACGGGTGTCTCGAATTCACATTCACAACGCCGGCACATAGAAAAACAGGCTCACGAACGAGGCCTGACCAATATCCGTATTATTACCGAAGATGTTAATCAGTTAACGCTTGATGATCAATTTGATCGGATAGTGTCGATCGAAATGTTTGAACACATGCGTAATTATCAGCAGCTGTTTAACAAAATTGGCAGCTGGCTACGTGTTAACGGTAAATTATTTGTCCATATTTTTTGCCATCGCAGTGTGGTTTATCCATTTGAAACTGAGGGTGATGATAACTGGATGGGCCGGTATTTTTTCACTGGCGGTCTGATGCCTTCAGCCGATACCTTACTGCATTTTCAGGATGCCCTGCGCATTGAAAAGCAGTGGTTGGTTGATGGCCGGCATTATCAGAAAACCGCCGAAGCCTGGTTACAAAATACCGACAAAAATAGCAAAGCGATCATCGCGATTTTTGACGAAGTCTACGGCGTCGGTCAGGGAACGATTTGGTTACAACGCTGGCGGTTGTTTTTCATGGCTTGCGCCGAGTTGTTTGGTTATCGGCAAGGCAATGAGTGGTTGGTTGGCCATTATCTGTTTAACAAACAAGTGAACTAAAGCATGGCTAAAGCCAATACCAGTCTTCAGACCAAACTGATAAAGGTCTTTTTAATACAGATTGCACTGATAAGTTTGGTCACGCTCGCTGGCGTCTTCGCCGCTAAAGCGACACTTGAGGATGTTTTAGTTCGAGCGGCGCTGCAGGGGGAAGCTGAGCATTTTTGGCAGATGCGCAGTAAGAATCCTGATTTTCCGCTACCAAACACCATGAATTTACAAGCTTATATAGCGGCCACCGATAATTTGCAATCGCTGCCGCAACCTTTACAAGATTTACCGCCGGGTTTGCAACGCACACAAATGAATGGTCAGGAGCCAATTGTTTTTGTGGAAGATAAGGCTGGGCAGCGGTTATTTCTTATTTTTGACGAAGTCAAAGTATCGAGGCTGGCCCTGGTATTTGGTATTTTGCCGCTGGCATTAGTGCTGGTGGTGTTGTATTTGTTAGCGTGGTTTGCCTACCGGCAATCGCATAAAGCGATATCACCGATTGTTAAATTGGCCCGGGCAGTCGAAGAGGTGGATTTTCGTGATGGTAATCTGCCGCAATTGGATTTGGCAGAAATTCGACAAATTCCGGATGAAGAAGTCTCAAGCCTGGTCAGAGCTTTGGATCATTTTACCGGCAGACTGGAAAATTTCATTGAGCGTGAGCGTAACTTTACCCGTGATGTTAGT
>DASSWO010000024.1:0-6308 GCA_035704795.1 Methylophaga sp.
CAGAAGATTTAACGGTTGCTATTAACGTCAATGAGATTAGCCAACTTAATAAACGCTTGCATCATGCCAATGACCAGCTTAAAGAAATTGCCCATACTGACTCGTTGACCCAGGTATGGAACCGTTATCGAATTGAGCAAGCAATTGATGCCGAATTATCTGCAGCTGAGCGCTATGACAGACCCTGTTCAATCTTGTTATTCGATGTCGATCACTTTAAGCACGTTAATGATGAACATGGTCACGAAGTCGGTGATATTGTGCTCAAGCGTTTGACCAGTGAAGTTGAAAAGCAGTTACGCGCCACCGATTTTCTGGGCCGATGGGGCGGAGAGGAATTTATTGTTCTGGCATCCAATAATATGCTCGAAGAAGCTGGCAATTTGGCAGAGCGTCTGCGCAAGCATATTGCCAGTATTAACTTTACTGATGTCGGTAAGGTCACTATCAGTATCGGTGTGGCTCAGTGGCGTACCGGTGAAAGCCGACGTTACATGCTTGAGCGCGCAGATAAAGCCATGTATCAGGCCAAACAAAGTGGTCGCAATCGGGTTGAGCTTTCTGAATAGCGGTTTGTATCAACCGTTGATTTCAGCCAAAATACTCTGTTTTTGTATACCCTGCTGCCACTGCAGCTTAAATAAGAAGTCATTATGGCCAACCCGACCCTGCAAACTGAGGTGAATAAACGCCGCACTTTTGCAATCATTTCGCATCCCGATGCCGGTAAAACAACGCTCACCGAGAAACTGCTGTTATTCGGTGGTGCTATCCAGATGGCTGGCAGTGTTAAATCCCGTAAAACTGATAAACATGCTACCTCCGACTGGATGGAAATGGAGAAAGAGCGGGGTATTTCGGTCACTTCGTCAGTGATGCAGTTTCCTTACAAGGGTCGAATCGTTAACCTGCTTGATACGCCGGGCCATGCCGATTTCTCTGAAGATACCTACCGCACGTTGACCGCCGTCGATTCGGCATTAATGGTTATTGACAGTGCCAAAGGTGTTGAAGAACGCACCATCAAACTGATGGAAGTCTGCCGCCTTCGTGATACACCGATTCTGACCTTTATCAACAAGCTAGACCGCGAAGGCCGTGAACCGCTTGAATTACTTGACGAAGTGGAACGGATCCTGAATATTCGCTGCGCGCCGGTGACCTGGCCAATTGGTATGGGTAAAGGTTTTAAGGGTATTTTTCATCTGTATAACGACAGTATTCGATTGTTTGAAGCGCACAGTAAAGAGGCGACGGCGGGGGAATTGATTCAGGGCTTGGATAATCCGAGGCTGGATGAGTTATTCGGCAGTATGGCGGATGAGTTGCGCGAAGAAATTGAACTGGTACGGGGTGCCAGCGATCAGTTTGATTTGGATGCGTTTCTGGCCGGTGAAATGACACCGGTATTTTTCGGTTCGGCAATGAACAACTTTGGTGTTACCGAGTTGATGGATGCTTATGTCGAATATGCGCCGTCACCTCAATCACGTGAAACTACGGGCCGAAGCGTTGATGCCAATGAAGAGAATTTCAGCGGTTTTGTCTTTAAGATCCAGGCTAATATGGACCCCAAACATCGCGACCGTATTGCGTTTATGCGGGTTTGTTCAGGTCGCTATACCAAGGGTATGAAGCTACGACAAACCCGTATTGGCAAAGATGTCACCATTGCCAATGCCGTGACCTTTATGGCCGCCGAGCGGGAGCAGGCTGAAGAAGCCTGGCCCGGTGATATTCTGGGTTTGCATAATCATGGCACCATCCAGATTGGCGATACCTTTACTCAGGGTGAAGATCTGCAATTCACCGGCATCCCGTATTTTGCACCGGAATTATTCCGTCGGGTGCGGCTGAAAGATCCTTTGAAAAACAAAGCATTGTTGAAAGGACTGCAACAACTGAGTGAAGAAGGTGCAACACAGTTATTTCGGCCATTGGACAACAACGATCTGATTTTGGGCGCCGTCGGGGTGCTGCAGTTTGATGTGGTTGTGCATCGTCTCAAAGGTGAATATAACGTTGAGTGCGCTTATGAACCGGTACAGGTGAATACCGCTCGCTGGGTGTATTGTAATGATGCCAAAAAACTCGAAGAATTTAAACGTAAAGCATCACAAAACCTCGCTTGGGATGGGGCAGATAATCTGACTTATATTGCGCCGACCCGGGTCAATCTGGATTTGACGATGGAGCGTTGGCCGGAGATTGATTTCAGGGCTACCCGTGAACATTTGTAATCAGCACTTGCAGCGTGGCGGGCGGTCAAGCAGAATAAAACGCATAATGCCCACTGGAGACAGACCATGAAAGTCAGATCCATCACCAAAAATAAAGGTAAGCCGGTTATTGGCCTGACACCAACAGATTCACTGGATAAAGCCGTGAATCTGATGATGGAACATCGAATCGGTTCGCTGGTAGTAACCGATAACGGCGCGCTGGTGGGTATTTTGTCAGAACGCGATTTACTGAACGTACTGCATCAAAAACACGCGATGTGGCAACCTCGGACTGCCCAAGATGCGATGACGCCAGACCCCTATACCTGTCATCCAGACAATACACTTGAAGAAGTGATGAACATGATGGTGGAACATAATATCCGTCATTTACCGGTGGTTTATCAGGGGCGTCTGGAAGGCATGTTGTCGATCACCGATATCGTCGAAGAATTGCTGAAAAAAGCCAAATTCGAAAACAAATTACTGAAAAACTATATTCAGAACTGGCCAGATGCAGAGCAGGGCAGCGAATAATTGCTGATTTAAGCGTTAGTTTTCGTCGAATTGCTCACGACGTTCGATTTGCAGCTTGTTTTCGCGGCCAAATTCCAGCAAAAAATCAAACAGCATTTCATCCAGTTCTTCCAATTCTGCACTAATCACGACAGACTTTATGCCATCGATCGATGCCAGTTTGACGTGTGGGTGAAAAATGATTCGCCGTCCTGGACCATAGCTGGCAACGGCGCCACACAGGCGTTCAGCCCAATCACTGGGCCGGAATTTACCGCCTTCTTCGGTCAGACCTTTGATAATGACTTTTTCGCTTGCCGGCATTGCCTGAGGGCTCTTTTTCAGTGAGAAATTCAATGAGCCGGTATTTTACTGTAATTTACCGATTGAACGCGAAGTGAATAAACAAATAAAAGCGGCCTGCATGATTCAGGTCATCGCTAAAAACCCGTATAATCGCCAGCTTTTACTATCGATAACAACGAGATATTTGTGGCCGATTACAAACAGACTTTAAATCTACCCGCGACCGATTTCCCGATGAAGGCGGGTTTGCCAAATCGCGAACCGTTGATTTTAAAGCGTTGGCAGGAACAGGACTTATATCGGCAACTGCGTGATCGTAACGCCAACAAGCCAAAATTTATTCTGCACGATGGTCCGCCGTATGCCAACGGTGATATTCATATCGGTCATGCCGTCAATAAAATACTTAAGGATATGATCCTCAAAGCCAAAACATTAAGTGGTTTTGATACGCCTTATGTGCCCGGTTGGGATTGTCACGGCCTGCCAATCGAGCTGAACGTCGAGAAAAAAGTCGGTAAACCCGGCATCAAAGTGTCGGCCAAAGAATTTCGTCAGGCCTGTCGTGACTATGCCGCTAAACAAGTTAACGGTCAGCGGGAGGATTTTAAGCGTCTGGGCGTATTCGGCGATTGGGAAAATCCTTACCTCACCATGGATTTCCAGTTTGAAGCCGATATTATCCGTACCCTTGGCAAAATTACTGCTAATGGCCATTTGCACAAAGGTGTTAAACCCGTGCATTGGTGTGTTGATTGCGGCTCAGCTTTGGCTGAAGCTGAAGTCGAATATGAAGATAAACGCTCGCCGGCCATCGATGTGCGTTTTAAAGTTATCGACAACGCCGCTTTTGATGCGGCTTGTGCCAATACCGGTCATGGTGACATTAACATCGCGATCTGGACCACCACGCCTTGGACGTTACCGGCCAACCAGGCTGTTTGTTTACATCCGGAACTGGATTATGTGTTGCTGCAATGTGGCGAAGAGCGGCTGGTTTTGGCAGAAGCGTTATATGAAAAAGCATTAGAACGGTATCAACTCAGCGGCGAGATTATTGCCCGCGTTAAAGGGGCTGTCTTAGAGAATCTGCAATTACAACATCCGTTTTATGATCGAAAGGTACCGGTGATTCTCGGTGATCATGTCAACACTGATGCCGGTACTGGTGCCGTGCACACTGCGCCCGGCCATGGTCAGGATGACTTTGTCGTCGGTCAGCAATATGGCCTGGAAGTTGATAATCCGGTCGGTGGCAATGGGGTGTTTTTACCCGATACACCGCTATTTGCCGGTGAATCGGTATTTAAAGCTAATCCGCTGGTCATCGAAACATTGCGTGAACACGGCGCCTTACTCTGTCATATCGATATTCAGCATAGTTATCCGCATTGCTGGCGGCATAAATCTCCGATTATTTTCCGCGCTACACCGCAGTGGTTTATCAGCATGGATCAAAATGGTCTGCGTGATGCAGCCATGCAAGAAATTGCGGCGACGAAATGGTTACCAGACTGGGGCCAAAAACGCATTGAGAATATGGTCTCCGGCCGGCCCGATTGGTGTATTTCGCGCCAGCGTACCTGGGGTGTGCCGATCCCGATTTTTGTCCATCAACAAACTGGGGAATTGCATCCGAAAACAGCCGAGCTGATCGAGCAAGTGGCACAGAAAGTCGAGCAGGATGGTATTGATGCCTGGTTTGATTTGGCCGCCGAAGACCTGATTGGCAAGGATGCTGCTGAATACGATAAGGTCACTGATACGCTGGATGTCTGGTTTGATTCAGGTGTGTCGCATGCCTGCGTTTTGGATCGTCGCGCTGAATTAACACGGCCGGCTGATTTATATTTAGAAGGCAGCGATCAGCATCGTGGCTGGTTCCAGTCATCCTTACTGACATCGGTTTCGGCAAACGGCAAAGCACCTTATAAAGCGGTATTGACACACGGTTTTACCGTCGATGCCGAAGGCAAAAAAATGTCTAAGTCCAAGGGCAATGTCGTCGCGCCGCAGCAAGTGGTTAACAATCTGGGCGCCGATATTATCCGTCTTTGGGTGGCGGCCACTGATTACAGTGCCGAAATGACGGTGTCGGACGAAATCCTTAAGCGGACTGCTGATTCTTATCGCCGCATTCGCAATACCGCCCGTTATTTATTATCCAATCTAAGTGATTTCGATCCAGCGCAGAATTTAGTTGAAACGCAGTTGCTGCTGCCCTTGGATCGTTGGATTCTGGATAGTGCTTACCAACTGCAACAGGAAATTATCAAGGCATACGATAATTATCAGTTCCATCTGATTTATCAGAAAGTGCATAACTTCTGCGCCAATGAACTGGGCAGCGCTTATCTGGATATCACCAAAGACCGTCAGTACACCATGCAGGCTGATAGTCTGGGTCGGCGTTCGTCGCAAACGGCGATGTACCATATTTTGGAAGCATTAACGCGTTGGATTGCGCCGATCCTGAGCTTTACTGCCGAGGAGTTATGGGCATTTATTCCGGGGCAGCGTAATGATTCGGTATTGCTCAATGAATGGTATGCAAATTTAGCACCGCTGGATGCTGACTCAGTTATTACCCAAAGTGATTGGGAAAACATTTTTGAGGTGCGTGAAACGGTAGCTAAACAGCTTGAAGAAGCGCGTAACCGAGGTGAGGTTAAAGGTGGTTTGACGGCCGAAGTCAGTATTGCGGCGCCATCAACTTCACCATTCAGTCAATCTCTGGCAAAACTGGGCGCTGAGCACAAGTTTTTATTTATTGTCTCGAAGGTGAATTTATCTGCCACTGACAATAAAGGTGATTCGGCGTATTCGGTCAGCATAGCGCGTAGTCACCATGCACGTTGTGAACGATGCTGGCACCAAACCGATGATGTGGGTAGTTATGCTGAACATCCGGATTTATGTGGTCGTTGTGTCAGCAACGCCTTTGGTAATGGCGAACAGCGGCAGTTTGCCTGAGGTTTATGATGCTGAAATATTTATGGCTTAGCCTGGTAATTATTATTGCTGATCAAATCAGTAAAACCGTTATGGTTAACTGGTTAGATTTATATGAAACCGTGCCGGTAATGCCGTTTTTTAATCTGACGCTGGCGCACAACACTGGGGCGGCGTTTAGTTTTCTGGCCGGCGCCGGTGGCTGGCAGCGCTGGTTTTTTGTTGTGCTGGCGGCAGTGATTTCGGCGGTATTAATCATCTGGATGCGCCGTTTGGCGCAAACGGCCAAACTGGAAGCAATTTCACTGGCGT
>DASSWO010000072.1:0-7322 GCA_035704795.1 Methylophaga sp.
GGTGATTCGCTTTATCCGCACCCATATTCCCGACTTCAAGGAAATGAATTTGCCAGAGGTGCTTGGCAACGTCATTATGGAAAAGCGCGGCCTTATTCTCGTGGTTGGTTCAACCGGTAGTGGTAAATCAACCACGCTAGCCGCCATGATTGGCCATCGCAATCGTAATTCCAACTCTCATATTTTAACGATCGAAGATCCGCTGGAATTTGTTCATCATCACGAGCGGTCAATTGTTCAGCAACGAGAAGTTGGCATTGATACCTTGTCATATGAAAATGCCCTGAAAAATGCTTTACGGGAAGCACCGGATGTCATTTTGATTGGTGAGATCCGTGATATGGAAACCATGAAACATGCCATTCAGTATTCAGAAACCGGTCATTTATGTTTGGCAACATTACACGCCAACAATGCCAATCAGGCGTTGGATCGGATCCTCAATTTCTTCCCGGAAGTGATGCATCGTCAGTTGCTGATGGATTTGTCGCTGAACCTTAGGGCCATTGTTTCGCAGCGTTTATTGCCGGCCAAAGATGGTGCTTTGGTACCAGCGGTTGAGGTCATGTTATCAACGCCGTATATCCGTGAGCTCATCCTCAAGGGTGATATCAGTGGCATTAAGGAAGCCATGAAAGAAAGTAGCGAGCCGGGTACTATCACCTTCGATCAGGCGTTGCTATATCTGTTTCAGACCGGCAAAATCAGCGAAGAAGAAGCCCTGCGCAATGCCGATTCACGTAACGATTTGAGTCTGGAAATTCGCCTCAATGCCGGCGATGATGGCAAAGATAATGATAGTGAATTAATTCTCAGCTAAAAGCCCTTTTTCCCGAATGTGTATAATTCGACGTTATTCCAAAATTTATAGGTCCTTTTGTAATGCAGTTAAATTTTCTTGACTACGAGCAACCGATTGCTGAACTGGAAGCCAAAATTGATGAGCTTCGTTATATGAGCAATGACACGGATCTCAACATCACAGAAGAAATCCAGAAGCTCAAAGAAAAAAGCGAATCACTGACCAAATCGATTTTTTCCGGGTTAACACCCTGGCAAGTAACGCAAATGGCCCGCCATCCGCAGCGGCCTTACACACTGGATTACATCAAACATTTAATTACTGATTTTGAAGAATTGCATGGTGACCGTACTTACGGTGATGATGCAGCGCTGGTTACCGGTATGGGGCGTTTTAATGGCCAGTCTGTGGTCGTTATTGGGCATCAGAAAGGTCGTGATACCAAAGAAAAAGTGGCGCGTAATTTTGGTATGCCACGCCCGGAAGGCTATCGTAAAGCGTTACGGATCATGAAACTGGCCGAGCGGTTCAATCTGCCGGTTTTGACCTTTATTGATACGCCCGGTGCTTATCCTGGGATCGGCGCTGAAGAGCGTGGTCAGAGTGAAGCGATTGCCCGTAATTTATTTGAAATGGCGCAGTTAAAAACACCTATTTTAAGTACGGTAATTGGTGAAGGCGGCTCTGGCGGTGCGTTGGCAGTCGGTGTGGCCGATCACCTGATGATGCTGCAATACAGTATTTACTCGGTTATTTCACCCGAAGGTTGTGCGTCAATTTTGTGGAAAAGCGCTGATAAAGCGGCCGATGCCGCTGCGACTTTAGGCGTTACCTCAGATCGTCTGAAATCGATGAAATTAATTGATGAAGTTATTCCAGAACCGCTTGGTGGCGCGCATCGTGATATGGAATTGATGGTTGGTAATTTGAAAAAAGCCATCAGCGACAAATTGAAACAGTTACAGGCTATGCCGGTTGATGATTTGGTCAAACGCCGTCAGGCGCGTTTGATGGAATATGGTGCCTTTGAGGGATAATTTTGCTGCGTGACTATTAACGCGCAGCCGATTGTTGCCAAATTACAGCCTTTTCTGGATGGCCGGCCGTTATGGCTGGCCTTCAGCGGCGGTCTCGACTCCACGGTCTTAGTGCATTTATTAGCCCAGCAGCAACCGACACTGCCGCTGCGACTGATACACGTTAATCACCAACTTCATCCCGATGCCGCGCAGTGGACGGCGCATTGTCAGCAATTTGCTGATCGACTGCATTTACCCATTAGTATTCTCGAAGTATCCGTTGACCTTGATATCGGCTTAGGACTAGAAGCGGCAGCCAGAGATGCGCGTTATGGCGCAATCAATCAGCTTATTGGCGCAGATGGTGTGTTGTTAACGGGTCAACATCAACAGGATCAGGCCGAAACTGTCATGCTGCAATTACTGCGTGGGGCAGGTAATCGTGGTTTGGCGGCGATGACTTTTCGGACGCGCTGGCACACGATGAATATTGTCCGGCCATTGCTGACAATTGACAGGTCGGCATTGCTTAGCTATGCCAATCATCACCAGCTTAAATACCTCAATGATCCCAGTAACGATGATATTAGTATCCAGCGTAATTTTTTGCGCCATCAAATCTGGCCATTGTTAAGCAGCCGCTGGCCGGCGCTCAATCAAACCTTAAGCCGTAGCGCCGCGCATCTCAGCGAAGCGCAAACGCTGCTTGATGAACTTGCGCAATCAGATTTAAAAATGGTGAATGCCGATGCTATTGCCGCGACATTGGATTGTGCCAGTTTTCTAACATTATCTGCGGCGCGCCAGCGCAATCTGTTGCGTTATTTTTTGCATCAATTGAAGCAGCCATTACCAAGTACTGCAATTTTACAGCGAATCATTGACGACGTTTGCGCAGCTAAAACCGATGCAATGCCATTGGTGCAATGGTCGGGAATTGAGGCGCGGCGCTTTGCTGGCAAACTGTATTTACAAGCGCAGTTGCCCTCGCTTGATAGCCACTGGCAACAAAAGATCGTGGCGCCGGAAAAACTATTATTACCTGATGGCCGGCAGTTAAAATGGCTGGCAACAGATGGGCCCGGATTGTCGGCAGCGATTATCAAACAAGGTTTGACGCTGCGGTTTCGACATGGCGGTGAAAAAATTCAGTTGGCAGGCCATGCGCAGCACCATGATTTGAAAAACTGCCTGCAGCAATGGCAGGTACCATCATGGCAGCGGCCGCGCATCCCATTATTATTTGCCGGTAGCGAACTGGTTGCAGTGAGTGGCTATGCAGTCAGCGAAAAGGCCGTGCCGCCGACAGGTGAGCAGGGGTGGTGGCCATTTGTGGATGCCGTTGCTACGACAGATTTTTGATTGAGCGGCAGGGGCAATTCTGATACTTTATGTGCTTATTTTGCGCGCTGCCATTCCGGCCTGCCTAGAAAAGTTGAACTCTCCGATATATGACTAAATTTATTTTCGTCACTGGTGGTGTTGTGTCGTCCCTTGGTAAGGGCATCGCAGCAGCATCACTGGCAGCCATTCTGGAAGCACGTGGTTTAAAAGTCACGCTGGTCAAACTCGACCCCTATATCAACGTCGATCCGGGCACCATGAGTCCGCTGCAACATGGCGAAGTGTTTGTTACCGAAGATGGTGCAGAAACTGATCTGGATTTGGGCCATTACGAGCGTTTTATCGATGCCGATATGACCAGTCGTAATAATCACACCACCGGTCAAATATACGAAAACGTGATCCGCAAAGAACGCCGCGGTGAGTATTTAGGCAATACCGTGCAGGTCATCCCGCACATTACTGATGAAATCAAACGCTGTATTTATGAAGGCGCCGGTGATGCCGATGTCGCTCTGATTGAAATCGGCGGCACCGTCGGTGATATCGAGTCGTTGCCGTTTTTGGAAACCATCCGGCAAATGGCCACCGAACTGGGCCGGGATCGGGCGGTATTTATTCATCTGACGCTGGTGCCTTATATTGCTTCAGCCGGTGAAATCAAAACAAAGCCGACTCAGCATTCGGTTAAAGAACTGCGCACGATTGGTATTCAGCCGGACGTATTGGTCTGTCGTATGGATCGACCATTACCGGAATCCGAGCGTCGCAAAATTGCCTTGTTCACCAATGTGCGTGAGCAATCTGTGGTGTCCTGTGTTGATGTCGATAGTATTTACAAAATTCCGATGGAATTACATCGCCAGGGGCTTGATGAAATTGTCGTCAAACAATTGGGTATTGATGCACCGCCGGCTGATTTAAGTCAGTGGCAGCAAGTTTATGACAGCCTCAGCAATCCTGAGCATGAAGTTGATATCGCCATGGTCGGCAAATATATGGAGCTGACCGAAGCCTACAAATCGTTGTCAGAGTCATTGATCCATGCCGGCATCCATACCCGTACCAAGGTCAACGTGCATTACGTTGATTCGGAGCTGATTGAAAAACAAGGCACTGATTGCATCAAAGGTATGGACGCTATTCTGGTTCCGGGCGGTTTTGGCAAGCGCGGTGTTGAAGGCATGATCCAGACGGCGCAATATGCCCGTGAAAATAATATTCCGTATTTAGGTATTTGTCTGGGTATGCAGGTAGCCGTGATTGAATTTGCCCGCCATAAAGCAGGGCTTGACGGTGCGTTCAGTACTGAATTTGATATTAATACGCCACATCCGGTTATTGGTCTGATTACCGAGTGGCAAAAAGAAGATGGCAGTGTCGAACAACGCAGTGAAGATTCCGATCTGGGCGGTACCATGCGTTTGGGTGGTTATCCCTGTGTGCTGAGTGAAGGCAGTAAGGCCCGTGAAACCTATGGCAAGCCAGAAATTACCGAACGTCACCGTCACCGCTACGAATTTAATAACAATTACAAAGCCCAACTGGAGCAGGCCGGTTTGAAGTTCTCCGGTATGTCCAGAGACAATAACCTGGCTGAAATGATTGAAATCCCCGGTCACCCGTGGTTTGTCGCTTGTCAGTTCCATCCGGAATTTACCTCGACGCCACGTCATGGTCATCCGTTATTTGAAGGTTTTATCTCAGCCGCCAATGTCAATCGCAGCCAGCGAGGTCAGCACTGATGAATTTATGTGGTTTCGAAGTCGGTGGTAAACAGCCGCTGTTTCTGATTGCCGGCACCTGCGTGATTGAAAGTGAGCAAATGACCATGGATGTTGCAGGTCAGCTCAAAGAAATCTGCGATAAATTGGGCATCTCGCTGATTTATAAATCATCTTTTGATAAAGCCAACCGTACCTCGACCAAAACCTATCGTGGCCCGGGTCTGGAAGCCGGCTTAAAAGTGCTGGAAAAAGTCAAAAAACACTACAACCTGCCTATTCTCACTGATGTCCATGAAGATACGCCGCTTGCCGAAGTTGCCAGTGTCGTTGACGTACTGCAAACGCCGGCATTTTTGTGCAGACAGACCAATTTTATTTTGAATGTCGCCAGTCAGGGCTTGCCGGTTAATATCAAAAAAGGTCAGTTTTTAGCGCCCTGGGATATGATCCACGTCGCCGAAAAAGCTAAATCGACTGGTAATCAGCAAATCATGCTGTGTGAGCGTGGTACTTCGTTTGGCTACAACACGCTGATATCTGATATGCGCGGGCTTGCTACCATGCGGCAGATG
Source organism: Methylophaga sp. (assembly GCA_035704795.1). Classification (GTDB taxonomy): domain Bacteria; phylum Pseudomonadota; class Gammaproteobacteria; order Nitrosococcales; family Methylophagaceae; genus Methylophaga. Next base: position 5,465 of record DASSWO010000072.1, read on the forward strand.
GATTGTCCGGTCGTATTTGATGCCACGCATTCCGTCCAGCAACCGGGTGGTCAGGGCGGTAAAAGTGGTGGTCAACGCCAATTTGTGCCGGTATTGGCCAGAGCGGCCGCTGCCAGCGGTATTGCCGGCATCTTTATGGAAACCCATCCGGAGCCGGAAAAAGCGCTCAGTGATGGCCCTAATTCCTGGCCTTTAGACCAAATGCAAGCTTTGCTGGAAACCTTAGCGGCAATCGATCACAGTGTTAAACAACAAGATTTTATTGAAGATCAATTCTTATAAAGACCGAACCGGCCTGACCGGTGATTGAGCGGAGAGCGAAATGAGCAAAATTATTGATGTTCGGGCCCGGGAGATTCTGGACTCGCGTGGTAATCCGACTGTGGAAGCTGATGTGATTCTGGCCAGTGGTGCTATGGGCCGCGCGGCTGTGCCATCAGGTGCATCAACCGGCGAGCGTGAGGCAGTCGAATTACGTGATGGCGACGCCAGCCGTTATTTAGGCAAGGGTGTCACTAAAGCGGTTGCTGCTGTAAATAATGAATTGCGTGCTTCGGTAGTCGGGATGGAGGCAACTGATCAGGCTGCTTTGGACCAACGCTTAATTGATACCGATGGTTCTGCCAATAAACAACGTTTAGGTGCCAATGCCTTGTTGGCCGTTTCTCTGGCAAATGCTGTTGCTGCTGCTGATGAAAAAGGTCTGCCGTTGTATCGCTACTTAGGCGGTGACAATGCCCGCACTTTGCCGGTGCCGATGATGAATATTGTCAATGGCGGCTCACATGCCGATAACAGCGTCGACTTTCAGGAATTTATGGTGATCCCGGCTGGTTTGCCAAGCTTTTCAGAAGCACTGCGTGCCGGTACTGAAATTTTCCATGCCCTGAAATCGGTACTGAAAAAGCAAGGCCTGAATACCGCAGTCGGTGATGAAGGTGGGTTTGCCCCCGATTTGAAATCCAATGAAGAAGCCATTGAACTGATTCTGCAAGCGATTGATAATGCCGGTTATAAAGCGGGCAGCGATATTATGCTGGCCCTTGATGTCGCCAGTTCTGAATTTCACAAAAATGGCGAATATTTCCTGCAATCAGAAAACAAACGCCTGAGTTCAGAGCAAATGGGTGATTTGCTGGCTGACTGGGTGTCTAAATACCCGATTATCAGTATCGAAGATGGTATGGATGAAAATGACTGGGCTGGTTGGAAATATCTGACCGATAAAATTGGTGACAAAGTGCAACTGGTCGGTGATGATTTATTCGTCACCAATACCGAAATCCTGAAAAAAGGCATTGATCAAAATATTGCCAACGCTATTTTGATCAAACTCAATCAAATCGGTACGTTGACTGAAACCCAAAATGCGCTGGACATGGCCGCTGCTGCTAAATATGGCGCGATCATGTCGCATCGTAGTGGTGAAACCGAAGACACTTTTATTGCCGATTTAGCCGTTGCCAGCCAATGCGGTCAGATCAAAACCGGTTCGCTATCACGCTCGGATCGGGTAGCTAAATATAATCAGTTGTTGCGCATCGAAGCTGAATTAGGCAGCAGTGCTTATTATCCCGGTATCAAGGCTTTCCAACGCTGATGCAGGTTAGGCGATGAAGCCAGTCATGATTTTGTTGATCGCCATTCTGGTGATTCTGCAGTATCGACTCTGGCTCAGCCATGATGGTTTGCCATCATTGCTCAGACTGCATCATGCCGTTGAAAAACAGCGTCAGGATAACGATAAGCTGCAAGAGCGCAATGCGGTACTGGCCGCCGAGGTCGCTGACTTGAAAAGTGGTCTTGATGCCCTGGAAGAGCGTGCGCGCAGTGAACTGGGTATGGTCAAGCCCGGCGA
>DASSWO010000177.1:0-3984 GCA_035704795.1 Methylophaga sp.
GGTGGTCGGCTGGTTGACCAGCCGGTTGCGTGATGCCGGACAGCGGGAATTACTGTTTGATTTGGAGCTGGCATTGCGTGAAGAATTCAATGTACGTGGTAAAACACCGCAATATGATCGGCTGTCAAAAGTACGTAATAACCTGCTGCGTTTATTGATTGATCGCTAATCTCCAACGGTCACAGATATCATTGGATTTTCACCTCTTAATATTAATGAGAATGATTCGCTTTTAGTTTAATTCGGTGTAAACTACGCCCTCACTTATCTCTGTTAGTGGGAGTTGTCCGGTTTGAGCTCAAAATCCGTGGCCATCAGTTTACAGGCGCTGGCTGCCATTTTTGGTGGTTATCTGTTGGCTTCAGCCAGTACGCTGTTTTTGTCAGCGATTTTACCGCTCAGTAAAACGGAGGCGGTGATCACCGCCAGTTTATTCAGCTTTGTGGTGTATCCGATTGCCATTATCTGGGTGTATGCCCGGCAGGATGTTAAACGTGCCTGGCTGGGCATGATGTTGCCGAGTGTCATTCTGATCGCTATCGCCTGGCTGTTGACTAAGGGATTGAGCTGATGCAAAACACCGAAAAAACACCGTTTCGTCAATCCATGTCGGCATTACATACTTGGGGCAGTCTGGTCGCGGGCTGGATGTTGTTTGTAATTTTTCTGACGGGTTCAATTGGTGTGTTTGATGAGCCGGTCAGTCACTGGATGCAGCCGGAACGGGCGGCGATTTTGTCGACCATGGATTACGATCCGAACTCGGCTGAGGACAGACAGGCAGCGGTGGCAAAAACGCAGGCTTATTTACAAAAAGTCGAACCCAACGGCCATTTATGGTTCGCCACGTTACCTGATTTGGAAGATCCGGCGATTAAATTATTCTGGCAAGATGCTGACGAAACGCCATTTCAGGCCAGATTACACCCAGATACCGGCGAATTATTACCTGCCAGTATGAACAGGGATACTCAGGGCGGGCATCATTTTGTCCATATGCATTTTGAGTTGCATAGCGGCATGCTGGGCGTTTGGATTGTCGGTTTCTTTACGCTGATTATGCTGGTGGCATTAATCAGCGGTGTCATTATTCACCGTCGAATTTTTAAGGATTTTTTTACCTTCCGGGCCCGAAAAGGACAACGTAGCTGGTTGGATGCCCATAATGCGTCAGGGGTGCTGACTTTACCGTTTCAGTTGATGATCGCCTTTACCGGCTTGGCTGTATTTTTGTCGGTCTATATGCCTGCGGCGATTTTTGCTCATTACGACAGTCCCGAAGCGTTTTTTGCCGAAGTATTTGAACGTCCTGCTCCCCGGGAAATGACCCATCAACCGACCGAAATGACCGATTTATCGACTTTATTTGCCGAGTCAGAACAGGCGATGGGCAAGCCCGGACAATTTATCCAGGTGGAGCATCCCGGTGACAGTAGCGCTACCTTTACCGTATTCGGTTTATTTGATGCCGATGCTTTAAAAGGCCGGTTGGTTTTACCGAGTAGCGGTATGGCGGAATTTGATGCAGTTAGCGGCGAGCAGCGGCATATAGAAGCGCCCGGCGCCGAGCCACAAGGCGCCGCTTTTCGGACACAACGCGCCATGCGCACCCTGCATTTTGCCAATTTTGGTGGTTACACCGTACGTTGGATTTACTTTTTACTGGGTTTGACCGGTGCGGTGATGATTGCCAGTGGTTCGATTTTATTTATGGTTAAACGCCGGCAACGGGCTCTGAATGAATTTGGTAAAGCGACACCCAGGGTGTATCGGACGATTGATATTTTAAATGTGGCGGGTATTAGCGGGTTACTCATTGCCTGCGTCAGTTATTTGTGGATTAACCGCTTATTACCATTGGAGATCTCCGGTCGTGCCGGTTGGGAGGTCGGACTGTTTTTTGCTGTCTGGTTACTAACCCTGCTGCACAGTGCGTTGAGACCGGTGAATAAAGCCTGGCGTGAGCAACTATTGGTTTTTACAGCCTTATGCCTGCTATTGCCCGTTATCAATGCTTTAACCGTTGGTGATCACTTGTTAATTTATCTTGCTGAACAGGATTGGCGGGCCGCAGGTGTAGAGTTGACGGTTATTGGTTTCGGACTGCTGGCATTAAAAATCGTGCGTATGATGGCCAAACGACAGGCGACAGCCCGTTCAGAATTCGCAGCGCAACAGGCAGGATTGTCATGACTTTAATGAGTCAACCAGTTCTGGCAGGTTTGCTGCTCAATACGCTGGCGATGACCGGGTTGAGTCTGGCGATGAATAAACATCACCAACAATTATTATCAGGCGCACTGCCACGCAATCGCGCCCGGATATTACGGGTTTTGGCAAGTTGTCTGCTCTTGCTATCGTTGGTATTGATCTGCAATGTATGGGGTATCGCTGCCGGTATCGTACTGTGGCTTGGATTATTATCGCTGGCAGCCATAATAAGCGTTTGTCTGTTGAATCATCTGTTATTCAGGGCGTTGAGTTTGTTAACAGCGTGTGTTCTTGTATCTGTTTTATTATGGGTTTAATCTTTGATAAGACTACATTTCCCGACCGAAATCGTTTTCAAAAGCATCAACAAAGGCATTTTGCATAATAGCCCGGAATGCTTGCCAGACACTGGTGTCGGGGTTATCTAAATTGCCACGGATTTCGATTTGGGTGGCAATCCGATCTGCCGGTTGATTACGGAAAATTTGGCCAAATGCGCCGACAACTGCTTGCCATGCAGCGCTAAATACGCCGTCTTGAAGATCCTCTTCCAGATCAAAAATTACTACATTATCCAACGTTGGTTTTGCATAGCCGGTTAGCTGTGCATCTTTGGCAGATAATTCCATAACAAAATCGCCATTACCGGACTCAAAATTGAAATTGCCATAGGCTTCGGCAAAATCATTGAGTTTTAACAGGTCGATGCCAATCACTCTAAGATTGACTTCAAAATTATGAAAATTACCAAGTGGGTCCAGACGACCATCCATCGTCGCCGAGGCATTATCAAATAAAATGCCTTTGAGGTCGAAATTGGCGTATTCAGTACTGTCACTCCGATTAGCATTGCTCAGGCCAGTTATTTGACCTTCTAATTGATGAAACACTAAGTGAACCTGGGGTTCTGAAGTGAAGTTATGAAAATGAATTTCGCCATTTTCGATATTCAATACATCAATTTGCAGTGGCAGGGTGTCCTGAAGCGTTTGCCGCCAGGTGGATTCAGCAGAAGGCTCGTCTTTCTCGCCATCATCAACTAAGTGAATTTCGGCATTAATCAGATCAACCTCGGCAACAACTTTTCCCTTAAGCAGGGCTGGCCAACTGATAGCGATATCTGTGGTTTGTGTTTTAAAAAAGACCACTGAGGGCTGATCTTTTTTGTGGATTTCAAGCTCATTTACTGAATAAGCCCCGCGCCATAAATGAATATCTACATCGGCAATTTCGCCTTGATAATTGCCCATATCGGCGAGTTTGCCATTCAAATAATCTTTCACCAGTGACGGCAGTTGGGCACGCAAGATGATTAAGCCCACGGCCACTAAGACCAGAACAATTAACGTTACAGAATAGCGTTTGGCAATCATCATCATCTCCTGATGAGGGTGCACTTCATATGATCTGAATAATAGACCTATACGAAGCCTAAAGATCAAATGCGGCTGATTAAAGATGAAAAAAATTAATTCAGCGCTTTTCGGTGCTGATACATCCCACCAGCTAAGTTTTAAATAGATTGAGCTTCTAGACTTGTATATAAGCTGAATAATAACAATCATTCGTATTTACATTATCTTCATTAAGCCTTATGCTGTGCGACTACACGTTCCCACGGAGTCCGGCTTATGGCCATTCAAAAAACCTCATTGAGTATTCTCATCAGTTTGATTTTATGTTCGCCTTTGAGTGCAGCAGAGCCCCAAAATAAACAAAATGAAGATGCTGTCAAAGCTGACAGCGAAACGCTGGACACTATGACGGTTACGG
>DASSWO010000229.1:0-4999 GCA_035704795.1 Methylophaga sp.
GGCGCAAAAATAGTCCCAGCTCGTCGGGTTGTGACTTAAAAAGCGCCACTCCGCGTTGCTCGTCGTTTATTTACAATAACTAAACGGCTTTCATCGCGCCTTGATTGGCGTTTTTTCAGTTCACCACAGTGGCAGAGATGAAAGATAAATAAGCCCTTGGATCATTTCTCTATAATAGCTGTCATGGCCGATTTAAATACAGTGCAGTCCGGACCCGATTTGCTGGATAAGCTTCAGCAACTGGCAAAAGACTGTGGCTTTCAGCAGCTGGGAATCAGTGATATCGATCTCAGCAGTGCTGAACAGCGGCTGCAAAGTTGGCTCGCCAAGGGCTTTCATGGCGAAATGCAGTTTATGCATAAGCATGGTGCTAAACGCACCCGGCCGGCTGAATTATTACCGGAAACGGTGCGGGTGATCACGGCGCGAATGGATTACTGGCCCGATGAAGCGGCGGAGCCGTGGCAGGTATTGGCCGATGATCACAAAGCCTTTGTATCGCGTTATGCATTGGGCCGCGATTATCACAAGCTGATGCGTAAGCGTTTACTTCGCTTGTCACAAAGCATTGAAAAGCTACTCGGGCCAATGGGCTATCGCGTGTTTTGCGATAGTGCGCCGGTCATGGAAAAAGCGCTGGCTGAAAAGTCTGGCCTTGGCTGGGTCGGCAAACACACCAATGTGTTAAATCGAGAGCACGGCTCTTATTTCTTTCTCGGGGAAATTTACACCGATATGCCGCTGCCCATGACACAGCCCGTATCGGCGCATTGCGGCGATTGCACTGCTTGTATTGATATTTGTCCAACGCAGGCCATTGTCGGCCCGTATCAACTCGATGCGCGGCGTTGTATTTCTTATTTGACTATTGAACTGCGAGGCAGCATTCCACATGAATTGCGGCCGATGATGGGCAACCGTATTTATGGCTGTGACGACTGCCAGTTAGTGTGTCCATGGAATAAGTTTGCCAAACCGACTCAGGAAACGGCCTTTCAGCCACGTGAAAATCTTGATGGGCCGCAATTGCTGGATTTATTTGCCTGGAACGAAGCTGAGTTTTATCAGAAGCTTGAAGGCAGTCCGATTCGGCGCATTGGCTATGCGTGCTGGATGCGTAATATCGCTGTAGCACTGGGTAATGCCAAGCCGGATAAAAACATTCAGCAGGCGCTGCAAAACAAGCGTACTGAAGTTAATGAGATGGTGGCTGAGCATATAGATTGGGCGTTAACGCAACAGACGCTGAGATAAGAGATAAACACACCCTATGTTCACAGCCCGTCATTAAATGAATGTTTCCGACATCAAGACGCAGTAAACAACATGTAAAACAATTATTTTCAGGATTTATTGGTGATAACCACAATGCCCGGGATGGCAAGCTTGGTCACTTAATGGGTGATGTGAATTTATGCTTGCAGTGTAACAATGGTATTTGTTTTGAAAATGCCGCGGCAGGCCCCGGGTAATCAAGATATCTTCAGGGTAGCTATAACTGGTGATAATCTCATCCAAAGTCTCTGTGTCCAGTTGCTTTAGCACTATCTTGCGTGGCAAAAAGCACCGTAATCTTCCAATGGCATTCTCCACGCTGCCTTGCCCTCCCAAAAATACGTTGGCTTAATCCGCTGGTTTCCGACTCGTTTCAGAAGAGTGGTTGCTGCGCCCATTTAAACCGGCAATACCAACGTCTTCTTCGCATAGTGAGCTTGTGAGTCGGCACTGGATCATATGATGCACGCCGTTGTCTGGTCAGTTTTGCGTTTCGCTTTATTTCACTTGAGATAGTTGGCGTTGATTGTCCCGGCAGAGTAGAGACCGTTCTTAGCGATAAGTTTTTACTCGCTTATTGATCGTTAGTAGTTCGTTATTTTTTCCCCATGACGGCAACACCTCAACAAAGCGTTGTACCTGTTTCATGAGATTAACGAACCTGGCTGATCACATCCAGGTTTATGGTAATAATTATTAAGTTAGGAACTTTAATATCAGAATTAAGTCAACACTAACAACTGCGGTTGAAAATGGTAAAAGCGTATTATTATTTTCTGATATTTATGTGCATTTTATGATAATGAAATGTTGTTTAAATATAGCCGTTACATTTTATTACATTTGATCAAATAGTGATTTTGTATATTCATTAAATAAGGATCGTACTTTAACTTAGGTTAATAAAATAGAATATTTAAGATGTTATTGATAATTATCAGTTGACACTAAATGTTGTTTTGTTAACCTAAAAGTAACTTTCTCAATCGGTAAATATTTTGTTTGAGAAGGTATTTTAAATAATGTTGAATTTTGGTTGAGTTTTTTGGTTAATCTCAATCAATTTTAATTCAGCATTATGGATTTTAATTTTCTTAAAACCATCCAAAATACTAGGAGGTATTTTATGAAAAACACAAATATCCTAACATTCGCAGCATTAACTTTATTATCAGCTCCTGCCTTTGCGGCAAACCCATATACTATGGAAGACAATAGCTGGATTAGTATCAATGGTAAGGTGAACGCAGTAGGTGAAGACTATTTTGTACTTGATTACGGTGAAGGGATCGTTAATGTCGAAATGGATGACGCTGACCGTAATGCTGAAGCCTATAAGCTTAGAAAAGGTGACGAAGTAAGGGTTTTAGGCGCGATTGATGATAATTTATTTCATACGACGACGATAGAAGCTTCAAGTATTTATATTAAAGATTTAGGCACTTACTTTTATGCTAGTGGCGTCGATGAAGAAAGCGCTGGTTACTTAATCGTTTCACCCATAGTTGTAGATACGATTGTCAGAGGTATCATTAGCGAGGTTGATGCAGATGGTGAAGAATTTACCCTCGATACGGGCGACCAGGCATTAACTGTCGAAGTAGATGGGCTTCCCTACAATCCATTGGATGATGAAGGATTTCAGCAATTGGATGTCGGTGACACCGTTAGTGTGAACGGTGATATAGACAATGAATTGTTTGAAGGTCGTATGTTTGAAGCTGATTCTGTCACTACTATTCTTGAAGCTTCATAAATCTTAAAGTTTTAATTTAAACCATTAAGGGTTGCCATAAAATTTATGGCAACCCTTTTTTATGTTTATGAATAGCCAATGAAGCAATTTTTTAATATAAACAATAGTCAGGAAAATAATAAGACAGAAAAATAAAACGTCATGCCTATGACGTGAGCGTAATCTTGTGTTACTGGTAAGCGGTATTTATCGCCTGTTAAGTTATCAGGCTGAATATAGATATTTATTAAAAAATCCTATGTTCAAACAGCACCTGTTCAAGCTGATCGGTCAGGGTCAGTCACGATCGATTTTTATCTGATTACAGTTTGTGTACAGAATTATTCCTTTACGACAAAAACGACACTATGATGTAATACATTGTAATCAAACGTTCAGGAGATTTTGCCATGGGTGTCACAACCGTCCGTCTTCAGACTGAAGTTGAAAAGCATTTGGAAGCCATTGCTAACCGGCTTCATCGCAGCAAAGGTTGGGTGATCAATCAGGCATTGTCGGAATACATCGAAAAGCAACAGCTTGAGCAAGCCCGGTGGCAGCAAACGCTGGAAGCAATGGAGTCTGCTGCACAGGGTAAAGTGGTTGATGCTAAAGATGTGCACAATTGGCTGAATAGTTGGGGTACAGAAAACGAACTGGATGCGCCGAGGCCCGATAAGTGAAATTGGTTTACACGGATGTAGCCATAGAAGATCTAAAGCGGCTCAAAGAATTTATTGCTGTTCATCATCCAACTGCTGCGGCGAGAGTTGCGGCCGAGTTAGTTGGCAAAATCGAATTATTATCCACTCATCCTAAAATGGGCGTGCCAGTTGAAATGGCTCCCGATCCCGGGTCAGTCCGCGACGTTATTTTTGGCAAATACATCATCCGTTATTCATTGCATACAACCACTATTATTATTTTGCGTGTATGGCACGGACTTGAAGGTGAACGGTAACCGTATTCTTAATCGCTCTTTGGCAAATCCTTGAACGCCGCAATAGCATCCACTCTGGCTTGCTTATAATCCACCACCGGTTGCGGGTAACCGCATTGTTCGCGTAGCGCTGCTGGTGGATTATGGATTTGTTTGGCAGAGACGTCAGCCAATTCGGGTACAAAGCGTTTGATAAATTTGCCGTCTGGATCGTAGCGCTCGGATTGCAGGGTGGGGTTAAACACGCGGAAATAGGGCGCGGCATCGACGCCGGTGGAGGCGCTCCATTGCCAGCCGCCGTTATTGGAGGCAAATTCGCCGTCGATGAGATTGTCCATAAAATAATCTTCGCCGCGCCGCCAGTCGGTCAAAAGCAGTTTGGTTAAAAAACTCGCGGCAATCATTCTGAGCCGATTATGCATCCAGCCGGTTTGATTGAGTTGCCGCATGGCAGCATCTACAATCGGAAAGCCGGTTTTACCTTCACACCAGGCTTGAAAGTCGGCCTCATCATCACGCCATTGCACATGCTTGGTTTCGGGTTTAAATGGTTGCAATTTGCTGATCTTTGGAAAATGCAGCAGCAGTTGGCGATAAAAATCTCGCCAGGCGAGCTCTCGCAGCCAGTCATCATGGCGCCAGTCGCGGTTTTGATCACCACAAAAAAATTGCACGGTTGCCAGCAGCCGGCGGGGACCAAGCTGACCGTTAGCAAGATACGGTGAAATTATGCTGGTAGCCGGTTTGATTGGAAAATCGCGTTGTTTTTTGTAGTCCTGTAATTTGAATTCAGCAAATGACGATAACCGTAACAATGCGCTTTCTTCATCGCCGGGCCAGAGATCCTCACGGAATTCACCTGCCCAGTGGAAATCCAGTTTGGGTTTGGCCAAAGCTTTACCTTGAGACTCGGGGAGTGGCAGTGGTGCAGATTGAATATCCTCAAGGATTTGCAGCCAGCGACGGTAATAGGGTGTAAAGACTTTAAACGGATCATCCTGCTGGGTTTTCACTGGTAGCGGCACCATTAGATCATGGCTAAGCGCATG
>DASSWO010000241.1:0-9243 GCA_035704795.1 Methylophaga sp.
GGTGCATAGCTGGATTACATATTATTGGCAGGACGTGGCGGCAAAATTTGACCTTGTCCCGGCAGTCTACCTGGGTTATTGCCATCATTAGGATTGAGTAAAATAGTATTACGCAGTAAATGAAATTTAATGGACGGGCTCTCCGCGATAACTTCACCATTAGCGTTCATTACAACGGCTGATAATGCGTGTGTACCACGATCAACGTTGGTCAGGTTAAAACTTAATCCAGAATGGGGCTCACCATATGGTCTGCCATCCATCCGTAATTGAATCATATCGCCCCGCTTCTGGCTAAGCGCCGGCCGAATCTGAAGATTAACAGTCAGATCACCCGCATTAGCACGCACCGCCTCATCATCTTGTGGACTGGCAATTTGAAGCTGATAATCAGGTGCAGGCGGCACCTCGTTTTCGGTACTGCCATCGTCAATCGTATCCGCTGGTTCAGTCAACTCTTCATCGGGCACAACTACCGGTGTATAGGTTGAAACCTCCGGCAATTCAATTTCCACAGCGTTATCAACCGGCTGGTCTGAGTACACCGTATTGCCATTTTCATCAATCCAGCGATAAACCTCAGCAAAGGCTGTACCTGAAGCTAGAATCAGTAATAAAATCCAGTATTTCATAGCTTCAATATAGGCCAGCTTTTGACCTTTCGCAAGCCAGAACTACAAACAAAAACGCCTCCACAAGGGAGGCGTTTTGCTTAAAACAAAAGTGAAATTTAGACGCTGTAATACAGGTCAAATTCTGCAGGATGCGTTTCCATACGCAGACGGGTCACTTCTTCCATCTTTAATTCGATGTATGCATCAATCATATCGTCAGTGAATACACCACCTTCCGTTAAGTAAGCACGATCTTTGTCCAACTCGGCTAATGCTTGATCCAGTGCATGACACACTTTTGGAATCGCTGCATCTTCTTCAGGCGGCAAGTCATATAAATCCTTATCCATAGCATCACCAGGATGGATTTTGTTTTTGATACCGTCCAGACCCGCCATCATCATTGCTGCGAAAGCCAAGTATGGGTTGGCAGATGGATCCGGGAAGCGTACTTCAATACGACGAGCTTTCGGGTTGCTGACAAATGGGATACGAATTGACGCGGAGCGGTTACGAGCTGAATAAGCCAACATAACAGGTGCTTCAAAGCCTGGGACCAAACGTTTGTAGCTGTTGGTACCTGGGTTAGTGAAAGCATTCAAAGATCTGGCATGTTTAATGATACCACCAATGTAGAACAACGCAGTTTCTGACAAGCCACCGTATTTGTTACCGGTAAACAGGTTGTCGCCACCTTTAGCCAATGACTGATGCACATGCATACCACTACCGTTGTCACCTACCAATGGTTTTGGCATAAATGTAGCGGTTTTGCCGTAAGCGTGGGCAACGTTATGCACTACATATTTCAGGATTTGTACTTCGTCTGCTTTGCGTACCAAGGTGTTAAATTTAGTACCAATTTCGCACTGACCGGCTGTCGCGACTTCATGGTGATGTACTTCTGTAGTCAAACCCATTTCTTCCATAGTCAAACACATGGCAGAACGGATATCTTGCAATGAATCAACTGGCGGTACTGGGAAATAACCACCTTTAATGCTTGGGCGATGGCCCATGTTGCCATCTGGGAAAACTTTTTCAGTATTCCATGATGATTCAGAAGAATCGATCTTATAGAAAGAACCTGAAATATTACTACCCCAGCGAACATCGTCGAGAATAAAGAATTCTGGTTCTGGGCCGAAGTATGCGGTGTCGGCAAGACCAGTTGATGCCAAATATGCTTCAGCACGTTTAGCAACACTGCGTGGGTCACGCTCGTAACCTTGCATAGTGGCAGGCTCAACGATATCGCAACGAACGATCATCGTGCTGTCATCCATGAATGGATCCATAACGGCAGTAGTAGCATCCGGCATCAAAATCATGTCAGATTCGTTAATACCTTTCCAACCGGCAACAGATGAACCGTCAAACATGACACCTTCTGAGAAAGTATCTTCACTGATGCTGTGTGCTGGATAAGAAACGTGTTGTTCTTTACCACGGGTATCGGTGAAACGGAAATCGACGAACTTGACGTCCTCGTCCTTCATCATCTGTAAAACATTTTCGACTGACATGTAAATTCTCCAAATTAAAATTGCACCGCCGGGTGCCTCAAAAACTCAATCCAAATAACAGCACAAAGCTTGCCAACTTGGCAAGGCACTGAAATCAACCATTTAGGTGCAAGCAACAACAGTAATCGCACTATACTTGTGCACAGATATCTGCCTCGCACCATTTTGGTGCCATGCACCAGTACGGAACAACCCGCCAGTGGTTTACTGACTTGCCAGATTTTGGATGAACAGAATTTTCACCCAAGCTGGCATATCTTGCAATGTGAAAGGCTACTCACGCGAGGCCGCTCATCAGATTAATAACTGTAAAAAGAACGCCTAACAGGTAAGCAAGTAAGGCGAGACGCGGTTTTCGCCAAGCTGTCAGCCATAAATTTTATTAGCTTCCAGCAACAGATTTATATCAGACCATACCCGCGTTCTGAACTAAAGCAACTCGCTACGCGGTACCACCCACGGTCAGCTTGTCAATTTTAAGTGTTGGCTGACCCACACCAACCGGCACACTCTGACCTTCTTTACCGCAGTTACCAATACCGGTATCTAACTGTAAATCATTGGCTACCATACTAATGCGATTCATTACGTCCGGGCCATTACCAATGAGCGTTGCGCCTTTTACCGGACGCGTCACTTTGCCATTTTCAATCAGATAAGCTTCGCTACTGGAAAACACAAATTTACCGGAGGTAATATCCACCTGACCACCGCCAAAATTAACGGCATAAATACCTTTTTTGACCGAGGCGATAATCTCCACCGCGTCATGAGGACCAGGCAACATGTATGTATTCGTCATTCTCGGCATCGGTAAATGTGCGTAGGATTCTCGCCGACCATTACCCGTTGGCTGCATGCCCATTAAACGCGCATTGAGCTTATCTTGCATATAACCTGTCAACCTGCCATTTTCGATCAAAGTCGTCGACTCAGTGGGTGTGCCTTCATCGTCAATTGACAGAGAACCGCGACGATCTTGCATGGTGCCATCATCAACAACCGTGCATAAACTTGACGCTACTTTCTCGCCCATCCTGCCGGAAAACGTAGAGCTGCCGCGGCGATTGAAATCACCTTCCAGACCATGACCGACGGCTTCGTGCAGCAACACGCCTGGCCAACCCGAGGCCAAAACAACAGGCATACTGCCGGCAGGTGCATCGACTGCTTCCAGATTTACCAATGCCTGACGCACCGCCTCTTTGGCATATACCACTGGTAGATCATTATCAGCAAAATAACTGTAATCCAATCGCCGGCCACCACCCGCACTACCGCGTTCACGACGCCCATTGGATTCGACAATGACACTGACATTCATACGGATCAGAGGGCGGATATCCGTTGCCAGCGTACCATCGCTGGCCATAATTAAAACTTGATCAACTTCACCGGCCAGACTCACTGTTACCCGTTTTACGCGTGGATCAGCGGCACGTGCCGCCGTATCAGCGGCCCGGAGTAATTCAAGCTTTGCAGAAGCAGCCATTGCTGAAATCGGATCCACATTTTGATAAAAAGCGGGGGCAGTAACCGCAGATGACACTTTTAATTGACCCTGCTGGCCACTTTTAACGACGGCACGCGCTGCCTGGCAGGCATCCAGTAAAGCAGATTGATTCAGTACATCAGAATAGGCAAAACCCGTTTTTTCACCACTGCAGGCGCGAACACCAACCCCTTGCTCTAAATGAAAACCACCATCTTTAATAATGCCTTCTTCCAACAGCCAATTTTCAGAACGCGAGCGCTGAAAATATAAATCTGCATAATCGACTCCCGGCTGCATAGCGCTACCGAGTGCCAGTTGCAAGTCCGCTAATTGCAATCCCGCAGGTTGCAACAGTTCGGTATCCAAAACGTCAAAGTAGCTTGTTGTCATTACCTATCGCGTATTCATTTAAAGCCATTGATCATAACAGACATCAAGGTTGCTCTGTTGTTATCAACGTCATTTCAGGGGAATGCCACGGGCCGGTTAACTTGTAACGATAAGTAATAAAGTCGACGAGTTCTTTTCCGAATAAATTACTGGCTAATTTATCGACCAGAAAGATTGCCGTACCCACGCCCAGACCGACTGGCCCGCCAGCAACAGCTCCAGCTATAGGCAGAGTCGACGCAACCTTAGGCGTGATTTCTACGGTTTGATTATAGGTTCTTTCTATCAGATTAATCGGTCCAGTGACCGAAACCGAAGCACTGTCACCTCGCATTTCCAAATTGTGGGTAGTTGCCAATCCGTTAGCAAAATCAAACCGACCGTTGATGCTGCTAAAACTGAAACCTGAGCCAAACAAATCACTGAAATCCAGCGATAACCGACGAGGAATTGCAGTAAAGCTGAGCAAGCCAAAAATTCGTCCGGCAGCGCCAGGTTCAACTTCTTTAAGCTCACCCCTGCCGACATCCAGCTGCATGTGTCCCAGTAAATCCCGGCGACTAAAGTTAAGTGGGGCACCAGGCCAGGTAAAATCTCCTTCCACATTGACCCGTTTGGCAGTAATTGTAGGTTGATAACCTAAATCCACCAATAAGTTGGCCAAATCATCACTACTTAATTGCAGACTTAACTGAGAGTTATCACCATCATCATTTCGTCGCCAGTTACCGGTAGCCGTTGCCTGTAATGTCGGTGATTGCAAACTTGCCGATACTAATTGCCAGCGTAGTGCATCACGTTCCGCATGCGCTTGCAAACGACCAAGTTTCATATCATCTAGCACTAAATTATCAATATTTAGCTTAAAGCCCGGCCATAACGTTGGCAGATCGGCTTGATCCCGTTTCTGAATAACATCGCCAGGCAATGGTAAATCGACAAAATCAAAATGTAAGGTAGGTAAGCTGTCGTCGTTGACCGGCCAATTAATATCACCTTTTAATTGTTTTGCTGCCAGTTTAATCTGCCAAACTGCTGACTGACGTTGAACATTGATCGCCACATCAGTCAATTTTAGAGCATGCCATTGAAGTCGCTCAAAGCGGAGATCGACACTCTCCACTTGTAGTTTGCTTTCAGTATCTTTAGTGCTGTATTGCTGCCACCATTGCAGCCAGTCAGATACTGATAATGTTTCTAACTCGCCCGAAATACTGATACCACTTGCTGGTAACCGCGCGGTCTCATCACCTAATGATATGGCAGCGCGAAGGTCTTCATCAGCAATTACGGCAACCGTATTCAGCCAGTTCGCCAATTGTAGCTCAATATGCAGCGCTTCCTCTGGCAATAATTTAACCTGAAGTGGCAGAAGACTTTCTGCTGATTTTTTAAAGGGGGCTGGCAAATCGATAGCGACACCCTGTAAATCCGAGTTCAGCGATATTTCTACTGCAAAATCACCCGGTTGCGCTTCAGCAATATCGATATTGGCTAACAATTCACTGCCTCCGGATATTGCCGCAGGCAAATTCAACTGCCAATTGCTGGCAAGTCGGTCAACCTCAAAGGCACTGCTAATCTGTATACGCGTTCGGTTGTCTTGAGGAACAATGTCGATAACTGCCGCTTCACCAAGAATTTGAGCGTTTAATTGTTCAGCTGACAAACCATCGTTATCAAAATTGATTTGCCCGGATAGTTGCTCAATCGGTAATGACGACAAACCGGTCAGCACCAGTTGATTATCCTGCAAGGTAATCTCACCTATAACCTGCGTTGCATCGGTGTTTAGCAACGGTACGTCCAGATCCAGCTTTATCAGAGTATTACCCGAGATGGTCAACCAATCAGCAATCGGCCCAAAGCGCGAGGCCAAGGGACTGTTTTTCAAAAAGCTCAATCCCTGCTGCGCCTCACCCTGAACGGCACCATTTAGCGTAAGTTCTGGCAGACCATTGATTAAATTACTGATACTGGCTTTAACACCAACAAAATTGAATCCGGCAATAGTGCCGTTATCGGTAGTTATTTGCAGATCATTACCGCTACCCGATATCTGACCATTAACGGATTTTAAATGCGGCCAACCTTTACCATAATTCAATTCAACATCATTGACGGCGAGTTGCAGACTAAACTTGCCAGCATCCGGCTGTTTCTCAAACGGAAATGCCGACGGGTCTCCTTGAAGTTTTATCTCACCCTTACTTATCTGACCTGCCACAAAAGCCTTTTGAGCCCACTTTAAAAAGTCAGGCTCCAATACCTTTTCAGGTACATAGTCCAACCAACTCGCGATATCAAAATCCGCCAACGTTAATGTTAAATCGGCGTGTTGGGTTTGTGCGTGCGTGAAGCTGCCAGTGATACGCGCATTAAAATCGTCGTTAACCAGTTGCAAACGTTCAACATTTAGCTTGCCACCTTGCGCTGCCTGTTGCCAGATTAAGCGGCCATTGAACGCATCGAGGTAGACGGTATCGGGTAACCAGTTTTTGGCATATAAAGCCACATCCTGACTATCAATAAGGAGAGCAATTTGTTGGTCATTCCAATCCACTGTAAAACTTAGCCCCGTCATTCCTGGAATGTCGGCACTTTCCTCAAACCCCAGTTCATCGACTGTCGCTTGCAACTGCTGAATTTGCTGATCTTTATTTACGCTGAGCTTGATGTTTTTTACATCACCGGCCGGCGCATACGTTTTTAGCCAGTCCGGTGCATCATCGATCAATGCGGCAGCCGCACTTAGATCACTAAGTCTTAAATAATCAGCTGTTAAACGAGTCCCGGTGTCAGGATCGAAACTGGCCTGTAATTGGCTTTGTGGCCAAACCTCGCCATTGACCGCCAAACTGAGTGACGGCAAATTCAACTGCCAGCTTTGGCCTTGTTGCATCCAAGTGAATTTAGTATTCAGATTATTCACCACTAAAGGCGCTGGCGTGTTTTCTTCTTCTGCCTTTGCAGGCTGGTAAAAACGGCTGTTTTGTATACTTAATAAACCATTCGCAATAATTTTGTTCGCTTGTTTTCTAGCCGTTACCTGTAAATTACCTCGGCCTTGATTTATGGCAACGCCTTTTATTTGATGCCCTTCCAGCAATGCGGCAAATTGCAGCTGACTGCCATCTAAGGTCATTTCCCATTCGGAGATATCTTGACCGTCACGCAGTAATTCACCGCTAACCAACAGTTGTTGGCCTAAATGCTGTGGCAAAGTCAGGTTAATATCAGCTGTTACCTTTTTCCCAGACCGGGTTAATATTGCTTGGTTCAGTTGATAATGACCGCTTAGCGATGGCTGATAAGCATCCTGATAATTCAAAACAATGTCTTGCAATTGCAATCGTTGCAAATTAAACAGCATAGATTGCCATAAGGTATCGCCCGAAGGAATATCATCTGGCTGCCAGTCCAAATCGCGTATAGAAAACTGGCCAGAGGCATTTCGCATTACGCCTAAGCGCAGGCCATTTATGCTGGCGCTGCCGATTACCGCCTGTTGCTGTTGAAGGCTTTTGAGTACATCGACACCAATATACAAACTATCAAAGGTCAAAATTGGCTTTTGACTGCTTGGTGTCAGCACACTGACGTCTGCCAGCATCAGCTTGGGCAAAAAATCCAGCCAATAGAGATTGGCCTCGCCAATTTCAATCTGATAATCTGTACGTTCACTGGCCCACTGCGCGATTTCGTCTTTACGCTCAGCCACTGCCTGAGATAACCAGGCAGCACTGCCAATCAATAACAACAACAGCGCAGCGACCACTCCGGCAATAATGACCAGCTGTTTGCCTGCGATATGTAAGCCTTTACGAAACAACGCCATGCTACATCAGCACCACGTTATACTGCTCGCGGCCATACTGTGGCTCATTTTGAAACAAAATGGGCTTACCAATCATTTGCTCAAGTTCAGCCACTTTCGTGGAATCTTCATCATTTAACCGGTCAATGACATCCTGTGAGGCAAGAATTAAAAACTGACGGGTTTCATATTGCTTGGATTCGCGCAGAATCTCCCGAAAAATCTCATAACAAACCGTTTCAACGTTCTTGGTGTAACCCTTACCTTCACAGCATGGACAGGGTTCACACAAAATATGACCCAGGCTGTCACGAGTGCGTTTGCGGGTCATTTCGACCAAGCCTAATTCTGATACAGCACTGATATTGTGTTTGGCCCGATCCTGCTGCATGGCTTTTTCCAAAGCTCTGAGCACTTGTTCGCGGTGGCTTTCTTCATCCATATCGATAAAATCGATAATGATAATGCCGCCCAGATTCCTGACACGAAGTTGCCGGGCAATGGCATGCGCTGCTTCCAGATTAGTTTTGAAAATAGTCTCTTCCAGGTTTTTATGACCGACAAAGCCACCCGTATTCACATCGACCGTGGTCATCGCTTCGGTTTGATCAAAAATCAGATAACCACCTGATTTCAGCGGCACCTTGCGCTCTAACGCTTTTTGGATTTCATCTTCGACACCGAATAAATCAAATAGCGGCCGGGGTCCCTGATACCATTCCAACCGATCCCGACATTCCGGCATCACACTGTCAGCAAATTGCTGTGCCGACTTAAAATTGTCAGCACTATCAATCCGAATGCGTTCGATATCAGGCGAAAATAAATCACGTAGTGCCCGTAATGCTAAAGGCAAATCCTCATACAGTGACTCGCCATACTGCAACGTTTTGCGTCGCTCCATCAGCTGCTGCCATAAACGATGCAAAAATTTCAGATCAGCGGCAATTTCGATGTCACTGACGCCTTCTGCTGCCGTTCGCAGAATATAACCCCCACTGTCGATAGGCATTTTGGCAAGCAGGCAGTTTTTTAAACGCTCGCGTTCTTCTTCACCTTCTATTTTCAACGAAATACCAATGCCTTCGGCTTCCGGCATATAAACCAGATAACGGGATGACACCGACAACTGTGTGGTTAACCGTGCGCCTTTGCTGCCCATCGGATCTTTGATGACCTGCACCAGTAATTCCTGGCCTTCACGCAACAAGCTGGTAATTGACGGCATCTCTTCACTGGCTTCCAGATCCCCACTCTGACCTTTAGGAATGGAAATATCTGAAGCATGCAAAAATGCCGCGCGGCTTAAGCCAATTTCGACAAAGGCTGCCTGCATGCCCGGTAACACCCGACAGACTTTGCCTTTGTATATGTTACCGACCAGACCACGGGATTCACTGC
>DASSWO010000028.1:0-5947 GCA_035704795.1 Methylophaga sp.
GGTACGGTGATAGGTGAAATGCCATTGGCGTTGATGCGGGATTTAAATTTACAGCAAACGACTGCGCCGAAAATTGTTGCCGGTACTACCGATAGTCTGGCAGCGTTTATTGCCACCGGTGCCCATCAAATCGGTGAGGGCGTCACTTCATTAGGCTCGACCCTGGTATTGAAGCTTATCAGCGATAAAGCGGTGTTTGCGCCGGAATCTGGCATTTACAGCCATAAACTGGGTAAATATTGGCTGGTTGGAGGTGCATCGAATAGTGGCGGCGCCGTTATCAGGCAGTTTTTTACCGACTCACAAATTACCACGTTAACTGCGCAAATTGATTTAAGCCAAAGTCCGCCCGATTATTATCCGCTGCCCGCTACCGGCGAACGTTTTCCCGTTGCTGATCCAAATATGCCACCACGATTAACGCCCCGGCCGGCCAGTGATAGTCTGTTTTTACATGGCTTATTAAATGGTATCGCCAATATTGAGCAACAAGCTTATGGCAAACTGCAACAACGCTGCGGTATAGCACTCAAATCCGTGCGCAGTGTTGGCGGCGGTGCAGCCAATCCAGTATGGACAAAAATCCGTCAACAAAAACTGGCCGTGCTGTTTTTACCAGTTTTAAATACCGAAGCGGCTTATGGCGCTGCCTTGCTGGCAAAAGACGGCCTGCAAACATTTGAAGAGGACAATCATGGGTGATTTTATTCGCGGTGCCCGCTATTTACTGGGCGGCTTTTCGCTGATCAACCAGCCGGGCGTACGGCGCTTTGCTTATATTCCCATTCTGATTAATACACTGCTATTCAGCGGCGCAATCTGGTTTGGTGTGTCGCAGTTTGACTCATGGATGGTCGCTCTTACCCCGACCTGGCTGCCGGAATGGCTGGCTAACACGCTGATGTGGATTTTATGGCCACTGTTTGCCGTGTTGATCCTGATTATCGTATTTTTCACCTTTACCATTCTTGCCAATATTGTCGCTGCGCCGTTTAACGGCCTGCTTGCTGAAGCAGTCGAAAAACGCCTGTCTAATCAGCCACTGCCTGAACAAACTACGATGCAACTGATCGCCGATACGCCGCGGATGATCTGGAATGAAATTCGCAAACTGGGTTATTTACTGAAATGGATGCTGCCACTGCTATTGCTGTCGTGGATCCCGGGCCTGAATTTGATTGCCCCGTTGTTATGGATTGGCTTTTCCAGTTGGACGCTGGCCCTGGATTATCACGATTATCCGCTGGGTAACCATTTGCTGGGTTTTCCCGAACAACGTGCCCTGCTTGGCCAAAAACGCGGGTTGGTATTGGGTTTTGGTATGACGACGCTGGGTGCAACCATGATTCCGGTGATTAACTTTCTGGTGATCCCGGCCGCCACTGCCGGTGCGACGCAGCTTTATGTCGAGCGCTTAAAAGATTTGCCGGTTAAGGCTGCTCGGTAAGTTTTTGCACGGCTTCATCGAGCAACGCTTCAATATCCCACTCACAGGAACCACAACCCGAAATACAACCGGTTTTGCGGGAAATGGTATCGGCATCAACAATGCCCTGCTCGACCAGACTCAGCACTTTGCCTCGTGTAGTGCCGCTGCAATCGCAGATGATTTGCTGAGGATTATCAATTTCCATAAAGCTGCTTAATTTCGTCACTTAGTTGTGTCAACAATTTAATGTCTTTGGTATAGCTAAATCGACAATATTGCTGGCTCAGATGTTCACCAAAATCATTACCCGGCGTGATGGCAACACCGGTTTTATCGAGCAGATATTGGGATAAGGCCATACTGCTCGGGATTTGTTCATTCAGAAAACGACTACAATCAGCATAAATATAAAATGCGCCTTGAGGTTTAACCGGGATCTGAAAGCCTAAATCTGCTAAAGCCGGCAACAGAAAATTACGGCGCTGTTCAAAGATTTGCCGGCGTTGTTCAAGTATAGCCAGCGTCTCAGCCTGAAAAGCCGCTAATGCGGCATATTGTGAAATCGTCGGTGCGGCCAGATAAAGATTTTGCGCCAGGCGATCCATGACCGGTTCCAGACTTTCCGGTACCACCGCCCAACCGAGACGCCAACCTGTCATGCCGAAAAATTTAGAAAAGCTGTTTATAACAATGGCGTCATTATCGACTTCCAGCACGCTGGGCAGTTGAATGCCGTCATAAGTCAGGCCGTGATATATCTCATCGACAATCAACGTGCCTTTTTGGGCTTTCACGGCATCGGCCAGTGCCTTTAATTCGGGCGCCAGTAACACTGTGCCGGTTGGATTCGATGGTGAAGCCACTAAGGCTAGTTGGCTGTCTTTATCCCAGTAATCGGCAATATGCTGCGCTGTTAATTGAAATGCAGAATCGGCACCAACAGGCACCGGCTTGGCGCAACCTTCCAGAAAACGGACGAAATGCCGGTTACAGGGATAACCGGGATCGGTCATCAGCACATTTTTGCCTTGTTCCAGTAGCGCCCCCAATACCAGCAATAACGCGCCAGATGCACCCGGTGTGACGATAATCCGCTGGGGTGAAATCGTCAGCCCATAGCGGCTTTGGTACCAACCGGCAATTGTTTCACGCAACTCGGGTAAACCCAGCGCCGGTGTGTAAAAAGTCTGCTGGTTTTGCAGTGCGTTGATACCAGCATCAATAATCGGCTGCGGCGTCGCAAAGTCAGGTTCGCCAATTTCCAGATGCAGAATATCTCTGCCCTGTGCTTCCAGCGCTTTGGCGCGGGCCAGAATATCCATCACATGAAACGGTTCAATGTCCGCTGCCCGGCGGCTAATTGGCAAAGGCTTTGCCATGTAATTCCTTTAATGAATTAACAGAAATATAAGGATTCTTAATCGGCTGACCAGCAAGCACATGGTTAGGTAAATCCGGCTCGCCTAATTGATCAACCACGCTTATTGCACCGCTAAAATCATCCTGACGAGTGTAGTCGTTAACCGTAATCAAGGTTGCCAGATTGGCCCCCATCGCTGCTTGCAAACCATTGGCAGAATCTTCAATAACCAGACAATCCGTTGCTGCCAGGCCAAGTTGTTGCAAACAAAAATGATAAATATCAGATGCCGGTTTTTTGGGGCCGACACTACCACCATCGGCAATGCAGTCAAACCAGTCGACAGCCTGTTCGCCTAATGTATTGCGTAATAAGCCCCGGACATTTTCCGGCATGCTGGTAGTAGCGATAGCCAAACGCAGCCCGGCTTCGCGGCATTCATCAATCAGGCGTTTAACGCCGCTACGCAGTTTGATGCTGTTATCTGCAAGCAACTGGGCGTAGTGACGCGTTTTATCGGCATGCAGTTTATCGATTATGGGGGTGGGATCGCCATTAAAACCGCATTGCAGATGAAAGTTTTCCAGATAATAACGAATACGTTCTTTGCCGCCTGTAACCGCCAGTAATTCACCGTATAAAACGGGATCCCAATGCCAGTCGAGACCATTATCGATAAATGCGCGATTGAAGGCGATCCGGTGTCCATCACGTTCGGTGTCGGCCAAAGTGCCATCGACATCGAAAATCACCGCTTTTAAAGTACTCATAGATCATTTTTCCATCAGATTTTGCGCTAGAATATGCCGATTATTTTGCACAACGCCCAGCCATCTGCTATAGATGCGCCCTTATTTTTTTAGAAAGTATGAGGTTTTTTAAGATGGACGCAAGTCAAAGCGACGTTAACTTCAGTCCTTATCAGCCTGCTGAAGGCGAAGATTACATGAATGCCGATATGACCAAACATTTCCGTGGCATCCTTGAAAAGTGGCGTTCACAGTTGATGGAAGAAGTTGATCGTACGGTTCATCATATGCAGGATGAAGCCGCGAACTTCCCTGATCCCAATGACCGCGCTACCCAGGAAGAAGAATTTACGCTGGAACTGCGCACCCGGGATCGCGAGCGCAAACTGATCAAAAAAATCGAAGAATCGTTAAATGATCTCGACAAAGGGGATTACGGTTTTTGCGAATCTTGCGGCACTGAAATCGGTATCCGTCGTCTGGAAGCACGCCCGACCGCGACCTTGTGTATCGATTGTAAAACGCTGGATGAAATCCGCGAAAAAAACCGCGTTTAAAACGCTCGAAACCTCATATTCCAGGGATCGGCTTAAACCCCGTTAAGGCGGGGTTTTTTATTGCCAAAACTTTTTTATCGCTCGTAAATATAAAGCAAATCAACGCCGCTTTCTGTGCCGGATTCCGCTTGCAAAGTCCAGATTTTATTAAGCTCATAGCGCAGCTGCACAGTACTGATCGGTTCCAGCACACCAATGCCATAGCCGATATATAAACGTGGTGATAAATATTTACCAATTTGTACGGCAGCCGTTTCGGGACTTTCACCAACAAAAGAGACGCTGTCCAAACCAAAAGTACTGGCAATCTCATCACTGAGCGCATTGCCGTTTTGGATCCCAAGATTAGTCGCTGCCGATGCCAGCATAGCGCCATCACCAGCGTTTGCTTCACTTAAAGGCCGGCCAATGAGGATATACGACAAGATATCGTCCTGCGGCATAGAGGGTATCGAAAACAACGTCGCCTGGAGATTATTGACTGGCCCCGTTAAATGAATACCCGCAGTAACCTCAGTCAGTTCTCGGACGGCTTTAACATCCAAATCCGGATTATCAATTGCACCGCCAGAAAAACGAATTTTGCCGTTATCGACCGTTAATTCACGGCCATAAGCAGTATAACTCCCTTCATCAAGGGTAATTTCGCCGTTGGCCCGCAGTAACTCACCGGCGTCACCGCTAATCGCCAGTTTGCCGCTTAAATTCCCCTGAAAACCTGCCGCACGGATCTGCACTTTGTCGCCAAGAACGACAACGATATCAATATCGGTTTGTAAAATAGAAGCTTCCGGCTGCGGCTCATTAATCACCACTATATCCTTACTGGGGCTGACCCCCATATTAAATTGCGTAGGCTCTAACCGGGCTTCAGGAATAATCAGTTTGCCGCGTAATTTGGCAGTTTCGGCATTCATTTCCAGCTTTAAATCCGGCGTGGCGATAACGTAGGCTTCCGGTAAATTCATCAGCAATACCTTGTCGCCTTTAATCGTTGCTGCCATTTGCCAACCTTCATCGGGCAATAAAAACTCGCCGTCGATTTCAAAAGGACCTTCGGCTGAACTACCCCGCAATACAAAGTGAATACCGGATTGTGGTCCACCACTGATATCCGTGTTGAGATTGTTCAGGGTAATACCCAATTTGGGTAAAGACACTTCCGCATCGCGCAGGCTTAGCATTGAGTTTATTTGCGGTTTTTTTAACGTGCCCGTGATATCAATATCGGCATTAAATACACCTTGTAGATCTTCTATTGCGGTATGGGTCAAATCCAGTTGTGATAAGTCTTCAATAGACGTTTGTAACTGCACGGCTACCTGGGTTTGATAAGGAGCTTGCAGAAAATCTTTTAATGGCAGGGTTTGCAGTCGGGCATCAATTGGTGAAACACCGGCAATATCCGGTGCTAACATCAACGCCAACGAAGTTTGTTCGGCATCCAATTGATACTGCAAATTCAGTGTCTTAATACCAAACGGTTTTGCCTGGCGAAAACCCTCGCCGATTAACTGCACTTTGCCCTGCTGTAAATCAATTTGGCCAGTGCCGGTATAGTTTTGCGCCGGATCGGCAGCCAACGCAAACCGGCCTTGTAATTGACCACTCAGTTGGACGAAATCCTGATAAAAATTTAACAATAAGTCGACCGGAATATCATCAAATTCACCTGCGGTTTGCCAACCGTTTTCACTGCTATTCATCGCTTGCAGACAAAAATTGCCTTGTTCGGATTGCCAGCAATGTTGAGGCAGCGTTTGTGATTTGGCTGAAAGCGTTATTGTGGCTTTATCGGTCAGTTGCCAGCGGCCGGCATCGGGGTTTTCGACTGTAAATTCACTGAACTGGC
>DASSWO010000057.1:0-7244 GCA_035704795.1 Methylophaga sp.
CTCTGACCGCATCAACAACACAAAGTGGCAATACGATAACTCCGGCTCAGATAATTGTTAATAACTTGGATCCTAACTCACCAATCATTAGTGAGGCAGGTATTTTCTCAAGCCAATAGTTTATGATTCTGCGTTCCATGATGGGCGATTTTAATCGCGCCCATCATGGACGCTATCCGGCCAGTTTCTTGCCAGTCTTTGCCATGCAAAATGCCGTGTAATAAACCGGCACGATAAGCATCACCACAACCAGTTGGATCAACTACCTGTGCTGCTTTCTGACAGGGAATATCAATGCGTTTTCCGTCAGCATAAATATGCGATCCTTGAGCACCACGCGTAATAATCAGTGCTTCAACGTGTTCAGCAATTTCGGTTTCATTTAAGCCGGTACGATCCATAAACAACTGGGCTTCATAATCGTTTAAAGCGATATAGGTTGCCTGCTCTGCAAATTGCATCAATTCTTCACCATTAAACATCGGCAAACCCTGGCCCGGATCAAAAATAAACGGGATTTTGGCATCGGCCAGTTGTTGTGCGTGTTGAATCATGCCATCCCGGCCATCGGGGGCGACAATCGCCAGTTTGATATCTTTGGCCTCACTGATCGGTGTTTCATGAGCCAGGTTCATGGCACCCGGATGAAAAGCAGTGATCTGATTATCATCAATATCGGTGGTGATATAGGCCTGCGCTGTGTAGTGGCCTTCTTTTACATGCACATGCTGGCGGTTGATACCGTGCTGGTCCATCCAATTGGCGTAAGGTTCAAAATCGGTGCCGACCGTGCCCATCGGAACAGGCGTATCGCCGAGTAATTTCAGGTTATAAGCAATATTGCCAGCACAGCCACCAAATTCACGACGCAGTTCCGGTACCAGAAACGCCACATTCAGCATGTGTACTTTGTCCGGCAAAATGTGATTTTTGAATTGATCCGGAAATACCATAATGTTGTCGTAGGCAAATGAACCACAAATCAAAACGGACATGCTTAAACCTCTTGTGTCGAAAGTTGTTGGGTATTGGCGGTGATCGCCAGTTCACCATGTAAAAAATCAAGTAACTTCTGGCCGACGATGCGTTTACGCCAACCTTGCAAAAGTACACTGTCACGCTCACCACGCACCAGTTGTTCAATATCTTTACGCGTGGCAACCGCAACCGGTGTGATGGATTGTTCATCACAGTATTTACGTAATAATGCCATCAAAGCATCCATCAATGCTTCTTGCTGATTAGTCAGTGGCACCGGTTTTATCAAAACCGGCCACTCAGCTTCCGGGATATTTTTCGCATCAGCAATAACATCTAAAATCGCAGTGCCGTTACGCTCAATATCACGTGGTTCGAGACCACGAATTTGACCGAGTTTGTTTTTAGATTCCGGTACAAAGCGTGCTAAATCCAGCATTACTTCATCTTTGAGAATCCAGCGACGAGGCCGGTTGCGTTCGATTGCACGCTGTTCACGCCAGGCGGCGAGTTGCTGCAAAATGACCAGTTGTGAAGCTTTGAGTTTGCCGGCGCCACGAATTTTGCGCCAGATGGCTTCGGGATCGGCGGTGTAGGTTTGTGGATCCGACAGTGCAGCAAAGTCATCATCCAGCCAGCTACGACGATTTAATTCATCCAATTGAGCAGTCATTTGATGATAAAGCGAACGCAAATAACGAACGTCATCGGCGGCATAATCGAGCTGCTCATCACTGAGTGGCCGCTGGGTCCAGTCGGTGCGTGAATGGGCTTTGTCCAAATCGACATTAAGGCAAGTTTTCACCAGATTACCGTAACCGATTTGATCACCAAGACCTAAAACAGTAGCAGCCAACTGGCTATCAAAGATTTTTTTCGGTAAGTCGCCACGCAACATTAACAGTAATTCTAAATCCTGTTTTGCTGCATGGAACACCAGCGTCATATCCTGTTGGTAGAGCACATCCAGCAAAGGGTTTAAATCTTCAATCGCCAGAGGATCAACACAAGCAATCACGTCATCATTAGCGATTTGGATCAGGCAAAGCTGGGGGTAATACGTCTTTTCACGCAGAAATTCAGTATCAATGGCCAGCCATTCACTTGATTTGATTTGCTGACAAAAGGCGGCCAGCGCTGGTGCATCATCGATATATAAGACCGTCATAATTCCGCGCAAAAAGCTGACAGTATAACGGTTTTAATCTTCGGAATTCAGGCTGCGTGCCTGCTGGATAACATTATTGATGGCATCGATAATAATTTTTGGCTGAGATTGTGGGATATCGTGGCCGCTTTCATTGGCAAATACATGCTGACTTTTTGAAGACAGCAAATACAACTCCTGCTGCATATCCGTCCAAGTATTTTCCCGGGCCTGCTGGCTAAGCTCGCCAAACCATTCTGCTTTGCCGCGGCTAACGATAACCAAAGGAATATTTGGCATTTTTGGCAGCTGTTGTACTTGCAGGGCACTTTGACTCAACGATGAAATTTCAGCACGGGCCGCATGAAATGCCCGTTCACGTAAAACTTTGGGTTTATTCATATGCGATTCATCACCCGATGATTTTGGTAACACCAAAATATTACTGCGGCGGTTATAGTTTTGCGGCAGATTAATATCGAATCGTTCGTATTGATCTTCAT
Organism: Methylophaga sp.; assembly: GCA_035704795.1. Taxonomy (GTDB): domain Bacteria; phylum Pseudomonadota; class Gammaproteobacteria; order Nitrosococcales; family Methylophagaceae; genus Methylophaga. Next base: position 2,629 of record DASSWO010000057.1, read on the forward strand.
GAGAGGCATCCACCAAAACCATGCCGGTCACCTTATCTGGGTGGTTGGCAGTAAATACCCGGATGTTGTAACCACCAAAAGAATGACCAACCATGACGTAAGGTGGTTTGATTTCAGCTTTAGCCAACAATGTTTCTAATTCATAAGCAATGCGAAGGCTATTACGCGGTTGTGGACCAAAATCACTCCAGCCGTATCCAGGACGATCAAATACGCAAATACGGCTGTTTTTTGAGACACCTGCCAGCACTGGCAACCAGTCTGTAGAATCATCGCCCAAACCAACATCGACGATGACGGTAGGTGATCCTTGCCCCTGACAATGAATATGAATCTTGTAGCCACCGACGTCATAACGCTCGCCGGGAGCGGGGGGGAATACATTGGCGAAACTTAGCGAACTGATGCTCAGCAATAAAAAAATTTGTAACAAGCGAATCATTAGCACTGACTCCGTCACTCACAGACCGTGAGAGGTAAGAGGTTTGTTGCTAATTTAAAGTTCCGCGCAATTAACTTGCAAAAAAGCCTTTAGCTGTGGAAGCGTAAACGGCCAGCCAAGTTCAGCGTTATTGGTGCATTTAACTACGGGAATCCGCACACCATATTCGGCAATCAGCGCATCATCATCGCCGATTTCGACGCTGTGAATATGAAAAGGTAATTGCGGTTGCAGCGAATGTAATTGTTCCAGTGCCAATTCACATAAATGACACCCCACAGTCGTGAATAGGGTAACGGTCATTATTTTTCCAACAACCGAGGCATTAAATCGACAAAATTACAGGGTTTATGCCGGGCATCGAGTTGCGTCTGCAAGATGTCATCCCAAGCGGTTTTACAGGCGCCGGACGAACCGGGCAGACAAAAAATGAAGGTGCCGTTGGCAACGCCGGCGATGGCCCGTGACTGTATCGTTGAGGTTTTGATAATGTCGTAGGAAATCTGCCGGAATAGTTCGCCAAAACCATCAATGGCTTTATCAAATAGCACACTGACTGCTTCAGGAGTGCCATCACGGCCTGTCAGCCCAGTACCACCTGTGGTCAAAATAACTTGAATTTGGGGATCCGCTACCCATTTAGAGACTATCGCACGAATTTGATATACATCATCGCGGACAATCTGCTGGTCAGCCAAATGATGATCGGCAGCCAATAATCTGTCACGCAGCAGTTTTCCGGAAACATCATCCGCCGGACTGCGACTGTCAGAAATTGTTAAAACGGCGATGTTGACCGGAATAAATTCATTTGCCATGACGACAGGTTCTCAATTCAATTTAGTAAAAACCAGTATAGTCACAGTACTTGCAACGGTCTAGAATGCAATAATCAGCTAGGAGGAAAGTGATGAAAAAATTAGTTTTGGTGACAGTGATGGCGACAGCCCTGACTGCTTGTGCAACTGATGATCCGAATAAACGTACTAAGACAGGGGCAGCAATCGGTGCAGCGGCAGGTGCCATTGTTGGTTATGCCATTGATGATGGTGCAGGCGGCGTTCTGGCAGGTGCGGCCGTCGGTACACTGGCAGGTGCCGGTGTCGGTCGCTATATGGACAACCAGCAAAGAGAAATGGAAGCGGCGTTAGCTGAAGAACAAGCCCGTAATGAATTACAGATCCAGCAATTACAAGATGAATCGCTGAAAATTGATATCGCCAACGAAGTTTCATTTGATGTTGATAGCGCTACTATCAAACCGGCATTTGAATCGACTTTAAATAAAGTGGCTGAAGTCTTACAGCGATTTCCAAAAACGGTAGTTCATGTTATCGGCCATACTGATAGTACTGGTTCAGAAAGTTATAACCAGCAATTGTCAGAGCGCCGTGCACAATCAGTTGTAAGTTATTTTGCCTCACGCGGTGTGGTTAGCGAGCGGCTCAAACCAACTGGTCGTGGCGAACTGGAACCTCGTGCAAGTAATGACACCGCATCAGGCCGGCAGTTAAATCGTCGCGTCGAAATTATTGTTAAACCGATTGTAGAGGGGCAGGAGTCTGAAGCCTACCAAACGCCGCAAGGCAGTTACTGATAACCCTGCGCCCAGCGCAGATCTGCTATTTGGTTTACACGCGGTACAGGCGGCATTAGAAGCGCCTGTATCGCGTGTTGCTGAAATCTGGTTAGCCGATGAACGTCATGACGGTCGGGTTAACACAGTTATTTCAGCAGCCCAAAATCAAGGCATAGTTACCCATAAAATCAGTCGCAAAGAACTCGACCTGATGGTGCCGGAAGGCCGCCATCAGGGTTGCGTGGCTAAAGTCACGCCGCTCGAGCCTTTATCAGAAACCGATTTAGATCTGTTACTGGATAATCTGAACGAAACGCCGTTTTTGCTAATCCTTGATGGTGTACAGGATCCCCATAATTTGGGTGCCTGTTTACGCAGTGCCGAGGCGGCTGGTGCCCATGCGGTAATTGCCCCGAAAGATCGCGCATCGAGTTTAACGACGACGGCGATTAAAATTTCCAGTGGTTCTGCCGAGCGGGTGCCATTTGTACAGGTAACCAATCTGGCTCGGGTTTTGCGCGAATTACAAGAACGTGGCATCTGGCTGGTCGGTACCTCTGGCGATAGTGAAACCAGTCTTTATCAGGCTGATTTAACAGGGCCTTTAGGGATTATTCTCGGCGCTGAAGGCAAGGGCATCCGCCGATTAACACGCGATCATTGTGATGCAGTGGTGTATATCCCGATGCAAGGTCAGGCTGAGAGTTTAAATGTTTCGGTAGCGGCGGGTGTCTGTCTGTTTGAGGCATTTCGTCAACGCAGCTTGTGAGCACCCCATAAAATAAAGTAATATGCTCGATTGCCTGTAAACCTTGTTATTGATTTTCAGGCAAAAACTCCTTGCTTTTGACACTGCGTCGAAAGCTGATTAAACCGTGAGGAGCTCTAATGAGACATTACGAAATCGTGTTTCTGGTCCACCCTGATCAGAGCGAACAAGTACCGGGCATGATTGAGCGTTATACACAAACGCTGACTGCCAATGGTGGTCAAGTTCACCGTCTGGAAGACTGGGGTCGCCGTCAATTGGCATACCCAATCAATAAAGTGCACAAAGCGCATTACGTGCTGATGAATGTGGAATGTGAAGTGGCGCAGCTTAATGAAGTCACAACTGCTTTCCGTTTCAATGATGCTGTTATTCGTCATTTAGTTGTCAACATGGATGAAGCGCAAACCGAGCCTTCACCTATGCTGCGCAAAGACGACGAAAAGCAAGAACGTCAAGCATCTTAATCAGTCAACAGGAGAATTCCCATGGCACGTTTTTTCAGACGTAGAAAATTTTGTCGTTTCACTGCCGAAGGCGTGAAGCAAATCGATTATAAAGATGTAAATTTGCTGAAAAATTACATCACTGAGACCGGCAAAATTGTGCCGAGCCGTATCACAGGTACTAAAGCCCGTTACCAACGTCAGCTGTCTACTTGTGTAAAACGCGCGCGCTTTTTGGCATTGCTGCCATATTGCGATATGCACAAATAAGCAGTTTCATTTAATCCAAGTGTAAAGATTTAATATGCTGCGTGGACTCGCTAATTTTGCCATGCAAGGTCGCTGGCAAGCAGCACTGATGGCCAGCTTGCTGGCGGTCGCCGCGATGTTGGTGCCACCACTGAATTATCTGGCGAGTGGCATTATTGTTTTGGCGACTTTGCGTACCGGCCCACGGGAAGGTGCACGGGTGCTGGCAACGGCATTGGTTGTTTTTGCCATCGCAGCGGCAGTGTTGTTTAAGCAGGTTTGGCTGACAGCCATATTGTTTTTGTCAGCCTGGTTGCCGGTATATCTGGTGACGCTGGTTCTGGGGTATACCCGTTCATTGGCGAAAGCAATGATAATGGCAGCTGCAATTGGTTTGCTGGGTGTATTACTGATACATCTGTTATTGGCAGACCCGACAGCATGGTGGCAGCAGACACTAGCACCGTTTATGCAATTGCTGACTGGGCAGGATGGCTGGCAACTGACTGATGCTGAAACGGAGCAGATGTTTGTCAATCTGGCCGGTATCATGACCGGGCTGCTGGCAGCGGCGATGAGTTTCAACATTATCGTGGCGTTGCTGATTGGCCGGGCCTGGCAATCGAGCTTATATGATGTCGGCGCGTTTGGCCGTGAATTTACCCACATTACATTGGGTAAACCGCTGGCAATAGTCACGGCAATACTGATGCTGGTTTCTGTCACGCCATGGTCAGAGAGTCTGCCGATTTTGGTAGACAGCTTTACAGTGCTGTTGGTGTTATTTGCTTTTCAGGGCATTGCGGTGGTGCATGCCATCGTTCGTGAACGGCAAAAATCAACTGCCTGGCTAGTAGTGATGTACGTGCTGCTGGTATTGATATTGCCACAGATGACTACTTTGCTGGCGACACTTGGTATTACGGAACAATGGTTTAATTTTCGCAAACACCAAAAGGGTGATGCGGAGTCAATTGATAAGCAGTAAATACTGCGAATGAGGGTAGAACGATGCAAGTAATTTTGCTGGAAAAAGTTCAAAGATTGGGTAACTTAGGCGATGAAGTCAGTGTTAAAGCCGGCTTCGGTCGTAACTTCCTGGTACCAAAAGGTAAAGCATTACCAGCCAAC
>DASSWO010000041.1:0-4417 GCA_035704795.1 Methylophaga sp.
CCCTCGCGACTCATCCACTTGTTTTTACATAGTTTTACAAGCCTTGACCCAACTTCGCGTTGCAAAAGATTAGTCTAACAATCGTAGTCATTTATTTGCGAGGTTAAGGCAATGACACTGTTAACACTGAAAAAAACCGGCATTATTTTATTAGTCTCTGGCCTGTTTATGGCGCTGTCGATTAATCAGGCAAGAGCCGATGTTGATGTGCATATTGGCTTCGGGTTTCCGGTATTTAGTGGTTATCACCATGGTTACTCTCACCATAATAATCATCATTACAACAAGCATTACTACAAGCCAAAACACTATTACCATTCAAAACATCATTACAAACACCATTCACGTCATGGCTATCGCGATTATGGCCATTCACGTCATTACAAACGAGATTATCACCGCGGTGGGGATCGCTATTACGGTCACCGCAACGACCGCCGTTACTGGCGGTAAAAAAAAGGGTTTACCAAATAAATTGGTAAACCCAATCCAGTAAGCTACTGGAGAGAGAAACTTTGGCCCTGTTATGCACAGGGCCTGTTATCTTTAAAAACGATAACGAACATTGGCTGTGACATTTCGACGTTCGCCAAAACCACAATCAGCCCCCTCACTGCGACACCAGGACACAAACTCCTCGTCGGTCAGATTTTTTGCATTCAGCGTGAAATCCCATTGTTCGATGCTGTAACCCAGCATAGCGTCATATAATGTTTCTGAAGGTACTTCCGGCGCATTACCCGCGCCGACGTTATCACCGATATAACGAATACCGGCACCTACTCGCCAATGATTACCGAGATACACTTTGTTCCACCAGGTAGCAATTTGCTCGGCGACATACGGTAGACGATCGCCGGTGCTGTCATTTTTAGCATTTAGATCGGTATAGCCAAACTGGGTTTCAAAGTTATTCCAACGTTTATTGACCTGTAATTCCCAGCCGTCCACCACGGCGCCAATTTGCTCGACTCCTCCGGGCGTGGCGCCGTTGCTAACGCGGTTTTCCTGGGTAATATCAAAATAGGCCGCAGTGATCGCCAAGGTTTTATCAGGCGATAAATATTTGAAACCGATTTCTTCCTGATCACCAGTAGTCGGCTTCAGTGTACTAGCTGATGCCGTACCGTCAGTGCCCAGATTCATATTAAATGCTTCGGCATAGCTGATGTAAGGCGACAGGCCATTATCAAAGCGATACATCAAACCCACGCGACCAGTGGTTTCGTCTTCATCACTGACGGTATCCGGTCCAGTTACCGCCAACGTGCGGTTTTCGGCCCAGTCATGACGTAAACCGGCTGACAAGACGACTTTACCGATTTCAATATGATCGGCCAAATACACACCGACCTGATTAATTTCATTATCTGGCCGATCGCTTGGCTTAATCACCTGATCCTGCAAATTACCATATTGCGGGTTATAAACATTGATATCGCCGCCCAAGCCATAGCCGTAAAAGTAATTATCCTGCTCCCACCGGGCGTCCTGACGATCCACACCTATAATCAGGTTATGGCGGGTCATACCCAGATCAAACATCCCGGCAACACGAGCATCGATATTAAACACCTGCGTTTCTGCATCAGCGGTATAAATCGTCCGCGGCGCAAACCCATTGGCATCAGGCACGCTCGGAATAGTAATCCAATGCTCGCGGGTTTCAGTGCTGGAATCGGTGTATCGCGCGGTGGTCGAAAAGCGCCAGTTGTCGGTAAATTGATGATCAAAAAACAATGTCGCTTCGGTTTTTTCGCGATCATATCTATCCCAGCCGGGTTCGCCAACAAAGGTTTCGGAGCCGATATAGCCGAGGCTACCACGATCCAAGGTACCAGCCTGCGGCAAAAACTGAGCTGATACCTGACCTTTGTTTTCCTGACGGTTAAACAGCAAAGACATGCTGGTTTTATCGCTGATATTCCAGGTAAATGATGGTGCAATCAGATAACCATCATCTTCGACATGATCCACCTGTGTATCACTGTCACGTTGCAAACCGACGACACGGTAAAGAAATTGCTTGTCATCATCAACCGGCCCAGTAATATCGAAGGCAATCTGTTTACGATTAAAGGAACCATACTGCCCCCAGATCTCGCCACCTTTTTTTGCCTTTGGCAGCTTGGAAACACCATTGATAATGCCGCCTAAATCACCCTGGCCATAAAGCATTGATGATGGGCCTTTGAGCACTTCAAGACTTTCCAATGCATAAATATTGGTACGGACACTGTTATACGATCCATATATTTCGCGAAGACCATCGAGATAACGACCTGCGGAAATTCCGCGAACGCTGGCGCCATCAATCCGGGTATCCAGACCAAAATTACCGGCATAAACGCCCGGTGTATAAAGCAGTGCATCCTGAATGGTCTTAGCACCGGTATCTTGCATAAATTCAGGTTCAATTATCGACACTGAATAAGGCTGATCCTGAATCGGTACATTCAGCTTGCCAACTTTTGGCTCTTTTTCCAGTTCGATATAACCGAGGGTATCTGTTGCCTGCGACGTTACCGAAACGATTGGCAATTCGACCGCACTGTCTTTGGCTTCTTCAGCCATGGCAGGTGCGGCGATAAATAACGATAAAATGGCTGGCACGCAATAAAGCGGCCGTCTGTTAACTGAGTGATTCATATTTTAAAATCCGCCCTGAAGTTAAACTAAATGAGAATGATTAAGATTCGCGGATCGTAATGATTTGTAAATACCCTGTCAACTCACAACTTGTATGGATATTGGATTTAATCGTGTTACGCAGGCTGGTGATACTCGATTCTTGAACAGTGTGAATTTAAGTTTTAGGTAACAAAAATTCATATAGAATTGCGCCAAATGAATCGCCTGTAAGTCTTTGCATCCGATTTAACGTCCTTAGCTGAAAATTTTAAAGACGAACTTGGGGTAAATAATGGACAGTATTCTCAGACTGCTTTACACCAGCCAGGCGCGAATTGATCTGACGCAGGCGGAAGTTGAAGCCATTCTTCAGCAATCTCGTGACAATAATTTAAAAGCCAAAGTCACCGGCATACTTTGTTATAGCAGACGGGATTTTATCCAGGTGCTTGAAGGCCCCGAAAAAGCCACACTCAAGCTTTACACAAAGATCCTTGAAGACTCCCGACATCAACAATGCAAACTGATCAGTATTGATCTCACTGAAAAGCGTATTTTTGAACGCTGGTCGATGGGTTATATCACTGTTCCTGATAGCAAAATGCAACAACTTCGTCTGGAAATGCCGGCCAAAATCAATCATGACAATACCGACAAATTCGTACTGCACCTTCGAAGCTTTTTGAATAACACCGCACCGAAAGCGGTTATCTAAAAAGATTAAGCAAGATGGGCATCAATATCCGTCATTTTCAATGACTGCGAAATATAAAATACACCGCACCTACAAGGCATAGCCCAGCCCACAGATAGTCCAGTTTCAATGGCTCTTTCATGTAAAAAACGACGAATGGCACAAACACGCTTAGCGTGATGACTTCCTGCATAATTTTTAACTGACCGAGCGACATCACGGTATATCCAATGCGATTAGCCGGCACCTGAAACAGATATTCAAATAATGCAACGCCCCAACTCACCAGCGCAGCAATGACCCACGGCTTTTCGCCCATTTCTTTCAGATGGGCATACCAAGCAAAGGTCATAAAAATATTGCTGCAAATGAGCAGCAAAATCGTCGTCATGATTGGATTCATCAACACACTCCCGGCAGATGCTGAGCGCTATTATCACCGCGCTGAATGGTTTTTTAAATTAAAACCATTCTCCCTTAATCCCGAGAGATAGAACAAGTGGTGGAAAACCGTCATTACGAGCCGGCTTTACCGGCGTGGCAATCTAACCACCACACCCAACCTTAAATAAATTATTGATTTTTAGATATTTTTTAAAAAATATAAAAGTATCGCGTTTATATATAGCGAGTATGATGAGTTCATCGGCTCGATATTTATCGCCGAACTTTGAGATACAACATTATGAACACACGCAACATTTCGACGGGCATATTATTCACTTTAGCAGCGCTGACACTCGCAGGCTGCAGTGGCATGTCGAGTCAGGACAAAAGCACAGCCGCGGGCGCGGGCATTGGCGCCGTAACCGGTGCTGTTTTAACTGGTGGCAGCGCAGTTGGCACCGTAGGTGGCGCTGCTGTAGGTGGCGTCATTGGCCATGAAGTTGCTGATTGATTTTTAACATCAGCCAGCCTGTTAAACAATATTTAACGGGCCAGGCACATAAACGCCGGTGATAGCAATATCATCGGCGTTTTTTTATGTCAGTTAACCAGAACAGGAATTTTTTACTGATACAACAGCCTCATTGCATCATCTGATAAAGTAAGCTTGAAATAACTTTATAGCGCTCAGCTCATCAGGGCGGC
>DASSWO010000118.1:0-2389 GCA_035704795.1 Methylophaga sp.
GATGATTGGTGTGTGGTTGCTGCTCACCTGGTTTGTGATATGAGGGTGATGTCGCGTGTTTGATTTGCCGATGCTGAGTTTACTGATTTGGTTGCCGATTCTGGGCGGTATTGCTGTATTGCTATGCCGCGATAATGTCTATGCAGCCCGCTGGCTGGCGTTATTGGTCAGTATGATGACCATGTTGTTGTCGTTTGGTCTGTATATCGGTTTTGATAGCAGCACGGCGCAGATGCAATTTGTAGAGCGGTTGCCCTGGGTCGAAACCTTTAATATTGAATACTTTTTGGGCATTGATGGCTTTTCGATGCCGCTGATGATCCTGACCACGATTTCAACACTGTTGGTGGTCATTGCCGGCTGGCAGGTAATCAAAGATCGCATTGCCCAATATCTGGCGGCGTTTCTGATTATGGAAGGGCTCATGCTCGGTGTATTTGCCGCGCTGGATGCCATTTTGTTTTACCTGTTTTTTGAAGCAATGCTGATACCGCTGTTTTTGGTCATCGGTATTTGGGGCGGCCCGAACAGGGTTTATGCAACACTGAAATTTTTCCTGTACACCTTTTTCGGTTCGGTATTTTTACTGATCGCCTTGTTGTATCTGCAATTTCAGGCGGGCAGTTTTTCGATTCTCGATTACCACGCGGTCAGACTCAGTCTTACCCAGCAGATCTGGCTGTTTCTGGCATTTTTGATAGCTTTTGCCGTGAAAATTCCGATGTGGCCAGTGCATACCTGGCTACCGGACGCTCACGTTGAGGCGCCCACAGGTGGTTCGGTGATTCTGGCGGCGATTACCTTAAAAATTGGTGGTTATGGTCTGTTGCGCTTTGCGTTGCCGATTACCCCAGATGCCAGTATGACGCTGGACTGGCTGGTGATTACCTTATCGCTGATTGCGATTGTTTACATTGGTTTTGTGGCGCTGGCACAGTCGGATCTGAAAAAGCTGATTGCTTATTCAAGTATTGCCCATATGGGGTTTGTCACGCTGGGCTTGTTTATTATTTTCCGGATTTTTGCCAATGCATCTTTGCTGCCCGGTGCCGGTAACGGTGAAGTGCTGGCTGTGGAAGGCGCCATGGTGCAGATGATTTCGCATGGCTTTATTGCTGCAGCGATGTTCCTAAGTGTCGGTGTTTTGTACGATCGGATGCATACCCGTGAAATCAGTGCTTACGGCGGTGTTGTTAACAGTATGCCGAAGTTTGCTGCGTTTGCTGTGTTTTTTGCCATGGCTAATGCCGGTCTGCCGGGCACGTCCGGATTTGTTGGTGAATTTATGGTGATTCTGGCAGCGTTTCAGGCCAATTTCTGGTTTGCGTTTTTAGCAGCGACCACACTGATTGTCGGTGCGGCCTATACCCTGTGGATGGTTAAACGGGTGTTTTTTGGTGAAATTGCTAATGATGAAGTCGCTAAATTACAGGATATTAACGGCCGGGAGTTTTTGTTGCTGGGAAGTCTGGCGGCGATTGTACTGTTTATTGGTGTCTGGCCGGAGCCATTGCTGAATGTGATGCATGCTTCGGTGGAGCAATTGTTAGTGCAAGTCTCTCAAAGCAAATTGTAAGGATTGATGATGCCATTTCAGGTTCCTAATATGTCATTTGCGCTGCCGGAAATGTGGCTGCTGTTGATGGCCTGTGTGGTATTGCTGGTAGTGGCCTATACCGGTGGTAAACGTATTGAATGGGTAGCTGGTTTATCACAGTTCAGTTTGCTGGTAACGGCGATGCTGGTCTATCTGAATCTGGGCGAGGCTGGTCTGACTTTTTCGGGCACTTACGTTAAAGATCCGCTAAGTGATGTATTGAAGCTGGCAATATCACTTATCAATATGTTGGTGCTGCTATATTGCGGCCGGTATTTGCAGGATCGGGATCTTAGAAGCGGCGAGTTTTATGTGCTGGCCTTATTCTCGACGCTGGGCATGCTGGTGATGGTGTCCGGGCACAATATGTTGACCTTGTATCTGGGCCTCGAATTAATGTCATTGTGTTTGTATGCCATGGTCGCGATGCACCGGGATTCTGCCATTGCCACTGAAGCCGCCATGAAATACTTCATTCTCGGCGCTTTGGCATCGGGCATGTTGCTGTACGGCATGTCGATGGTTTATGGCGTCACCGGCTCATTGGATATTGCTGAAATTGCTGCTGCGGTGAGCGAGCCGGATGCCAATCTGACGGTGCTGAGTTTTGCATTGGTATTTATTGTTATCGGTATCGGCTTTAAATTTGGCGCTGTGCCGTTTCATATGTGGCTGCCTGATGTGTACCATGGCGCGCCGACGGCGATGACGTTGTTTTTGGCTACCGCACCGAAAATTGCCGCGTTTGGCTTATTAATCCGTATGTTGATTGATGGCCTGGGCAGTCTGCAT
>DASSWO010000174.1:0-3582 GCA_035704795.1 Methylophaga sp.
GCCGTTTGCGGGTACAGATAATCGAACACACCGTAATGGCAAAGCAACTCATGCGTCATCGCCGCCTGACCGCTCATATACAACTTTAAGGTTTCATCAAATAATCGCGCCGGCGGTATATCACTTAATAATGGGGCCAATTCAGTGATTAATGCTTCGGCTTCTGTTTCCAGTTTCAGGCCCAGCTTAGCCATAAAACGTAACGCGCGAAGCATACGTACCGGATCTTCGCGATAGCGGACTTGCTTGTCACCAATCAGCCGGATTAAACCTTTTTGTAAATCAGCAATACCACCGGTGTAATCGACAATCGTAAAATCGGCAATATTGTAATAAAGCGCATTAACCGTGAAATCACGACGCCAGGCATCTTGTTCCAGCGTGCCATAAACATTGTCCTGCATGATGCGGCCATCAAGCTGGTTTTCGGCATCTGGCGGCGCCCGGAAAGTGGCGACTTCAATGATTTCATCACGACCAAAACGGACATGTACTAATTTAAAACGCCGGCCAATCAGCTGGCTGCGACGAAACAGCTTATGTACCTGTTCGGGTAAGGCATTGGTGCTGATATCAAAATCTTTTGGCTCATAGCCCAGCAATAAATCACGGACACAACCGCCAACTAAATAGGCTTCAAAGCCTGCATCTTTAAGGGTATACAACACCTTTAAGGCACTGGGACTAATGACTTTACGGGAAATATTATGGTCAGCTCGCGGTACGATGAGCGGCGGCGCGCCAGCTGCAGCAGCCCTGCTTTTTTTGCCGGCTTTGGCCTGTTTAATTTTATTAATGATGTTATTAAATGAGAACATAAGCGCCGAATAATACCATGCTACGGCGTTTTAACAGCAATTTGCGCAGTATTTTTTGACTACAATTGTAATGCCCGTTGTACCGGTTTAAATGATTTGCGATGTATGGCTGAAGGCCCTAGTTGCATTAAAGCCTGTTGATGTGCGGCGGTTGGATATCCCTTGTGTTTGCCAAGATCGTAACCGGGATATTGTTTATCGAGAATCAGCATTTCCTGATCACGGGCGACTTTGGCGAGAATCGACGCGGCAGCGATCGCCTGATCGTGTAAATCACCCTTGATAATCGTCAAAACCGGATACGGCAAATCGGGGGCATGAATACCATCCACATGGACTTTTTCAGGCTGAATAGTTAAGGCTAGCACCGCACGGCGCATCGCCAATAAACTGGCTTGTAGAATATTTAGCTGGTCAATTTCATCAACTTCGGCGCGGCCCAGCGCCCAACATAAAGCGCGCTCCTGAATCAGCGGTACCAACGCTTCACGGCGTTTTTCTGAAAGTTTTTTGGAATCGGTCAGGCCATCAATGGGTTTACGGGGATCTAAAATGACAGCAGCGGTAACAACCGGTCCGGCCAAAGGGCCACGCCCGACTTCATCCACTCCTGCAATTAGCATCAGTTATTGGTGCCGATTAGGTTTAAGACCAATTTAGCCGCATTATCAGCACCGCCCGCAGGGCCCAAAGCATTGCGGACTTGTTGCTGTATTTTTTCGGCGCGCAGCCGGCTTTGTGGATGGGTCATCAAATCGGTTAATAATTGATCCAAACGCACATCGGTAACGTCATCTTGCAATAATTCGTTTATCAGTGGCTCACCGCTGACGATATTGCACAAACCAACATATGGAATTTTCACCAGCCGCTTCAGAATCCGATAACTCCATGGCGACACTTTATAGACAATTAAATGCGGGGTGCCCAGCAATGCGATTTCCAGGGTCACTGTGCCCGAGGCGGCAACAATTGCATCACAGGCTTTGATTAAATCGTAAAAATCGCCCGGTACCACCTGAATCGGCAAACGGCTTTTGTCGGTAAAAGACTTGATGTAATCGAGTGAAATTCCCGGGGCCAATGGCAAAACCACACTGACAGCAAAATGGCGTTGTTGAATTCGCTCGGCGGCGGCCAGCATCACCGGTAATAAGGCGTTAATTTCGCTGCGCCGGCTGCCCGGAAATAAGCCAATCACCCGATGCTGCGGCGCCAGTTTGAATTTAGCTTTGGCCGCAGCATTATCCAAATCAGTTTTAACCGCATCAATCAGTGGATGACCAACACAGGTGACCGGCACGCCTGCCTGCTCATAGATCGGTACTTCAAACGGGAATAACACTGCCATGTGATCGACCGTTTGCTGAATTTGTTTGACGCGCCCTGCCCGCCACGCCCAGACTTTGGGGCTGATGTAATATAACACCGGGATGCCCAGTTTTTTGGCCTGCTTCGCGAGTTTAAGGTTAAAGCCTGGGTAATCCACCAAAATCAGTAAATCGGGTTGTTCACGTTTCAAACGTCTGACAGTCTGATTAAAGATGGCTTTGATGCGCGGATAACTTTTCAGAACTTCAAACAAGCCCATTACTGCTAAATCGGCAAAATCCTGAACAATGTCCGCGCCGGCTGCACCCATCGCATCACCGCCAATGCCGCAGATATATAGTTGTGGCGCTTGTTGCTTTAAAGATGCCACCAGCCGCGCGGCATGGGCATCCCCCGACGCTTCACCGGCAACAATAAAAATCTGCCGATTATCCGCCATGGTTAATCCTCTAAATAGCCGACAAGTTCGAGACCAAAACCAGAAACGCCGGTCAGTTTGGTCGGTGTGCCAATTACGCGCATTTTCTTAACGCCCAAATCAGCCAGAATTTGGGCGCCCACACCAAAGGTCCGCATATCCCAACCGGCTTTGGCAATTGTTTGAGTTTGTCCTGAATCTTGCTGCTGGTAACGTGCAATTTTAGTGGCGAGTTGTTTATTCTGCTCTGGTTGTCTGAGCACTACCAACACGCCTTTACCTGCTTGTTGAATACGCCGCATCACATCCGGCAGCGGCCAATGTGCAGGTTCACGCATCGACGCCAGTAAATCAGACAAAGGGTCCGCCATATGTACCCTGACCAGCATTTCATTTTCAGCGCTGATATCACCGTAAACCAGCGCCAGATGCACTTGCGCATTAACCCCATCCTGATAGCTATGCAGCACAAAGTCACCGTATTCAGTCGGGAACTGACATTGTGATAAGGGCTTGATGGTCATTTCATTTTGCAGACGGTAACTGATGAGATCGGCGATGGTGCCAATTTTTAATTGATGCGTTTGGGCAAACACCTCCAGATCAGGTCGCCGCGCCATACTGCCATCATCATTGAGGATTTCGACAATCACTGCCGCCGGTGACAACCCGGCCAGCTGCGCCAAATCACAACCCGCTTCGGTATGCCCGGCACGGGTTAACACACCGCCAGCTTGGGCTTTCAACGGAAAAATATGTCCCGGTTGCACCAAATCTTCGGGATTGGCCTCGGGATGTACCGCTTTTTGAATGGTTAACGCCCGATCGGCAGCAGAAATACCGGTTGTAACGCCCTCGGCCGCTTCAATCGATACGGTAAAGTTTGTTGAATACGGCGTTTGATTATCCGACACCATCAGCGGCAGACGTAGCTGCCGGGTGCGTTCTTCGGTCAGGGTAAGACAAATCAGGCCGCGACCAAATTTCGCCATAAAATTAATCGCTTCCGGCGTG
>DASSWO010000207.1:0-6571 GCA_035704795.1 Methylophaga sp.
GATGCCATGCAAAAAACCACCCGGCTGACCAGTATGGTATTTCTGATTCTTATCGGTGCTACTGCGTTTGGTCTGGTGTTTGTCGGCATGGGCGGTGACCAGTTAATTCTGGATATTTTCTCTGGCCTGCCGGGCGGCAAATGGACCTTTTTATTGCTCAGCATGCTGCTGATTTTTGTGCTGGGTTTCTTTCTGGATTTTATTGAGATCTGTTTTATTGTCGTGCCGGTGCTTGCGCCGGTTGCGATGGTGCTGGGACTGGATCCCTTGTGGTTTGCCCTGCTGATCGCCATAAATCTGCAAACCTCATTTTTAACGCCGCCATTTGGTTTTTCGCTGTTTTATTTAAAAGCCAGCGCGCCGCCGTCATTAAAGCTGGCCTCAATTTATAAAGGCATTGTGCCGTTTGTAGTCATTCAACTCTTTGTGCTGGGTTTACTGATTGCCGTGCCGGGCTTGAGCTTATGGCTGCCATCGATGATGGAATGATTCAGGCTTCGGTAAACGGTATTGGAGAGATATCGGCAAGATGATGGCTTTCTGATATCAGCATCAACAGCCGATCCAGTCCCAGCGCAACACCACTGCATTCAGGTAGCCCTGTCTGCATGGCGGTTAATAAATGCGGGTCTACCGGCATAACCGGCAAGCCTTGTTGCTGACGCTGCAAATTGTCTTTAGCAAAACGATCAGCTAATTCAGCAGCATCTAACAGTTCATCATAACCGTTGGCCAGTTCCAGCCCACCAGCATAAACCTCAAAGCGGGCGGCAACTTCAACGCCATCATTATTTTGATAGGTTTTGGCGAGTTGTGCCTGACTGGCGGGAAAGTCATAAACCATCACCGGCGTCTCATAGGCTTTAAAAGTCGGCTCAATCACTTCACTCATCAGCAATTCCAGCCAGCCAGCCCGATCGTTTTGCCAATCCGGGGTTAAGCCGGGAATATTTGCCAAAGCCAGTTGGCGAAGGCTGTCGGTATCGCAAGCCATGACATCGATTGACAGACATTCGTGGAAAGCCTGCTGGTAAGACAAACGTCTGGCCGATGAAGTCGAAAGTAACTTCTGTAAAAGTGCATCGACCTCGTCGATTAAGTCAGTTAGGGCAAAACCGGGCCGATACCATTCCAGCATAGTGAATTCCGGGCTATGCAATCGCCCCGCTTCGCCATTACGAAATACCGGACACATCTGAAAAATCGGCCCGCTGCCGGCCGCCAGCAAGCGCTTCATGGCAAACTCCGGCGAAGTATGTAAATACAATGGGGTTTGCTGGCTGCCCTGTTGAAATACTGTCGTAAAACTATCCAGGTAAGGCGCCGTCGGCGCAGCATGCGACAACACCGGCGTTTGTACTTCCATGACTTTACGCTGTGCAAAAAAATGGCGGACATCGCTATAAAGCTGTGCCCGCCGTTTTAATAAAGCTGGAATGTCTTTAGTTTGCGTCATCTAACAAAGCAATGAAGCAAAAGACAAAGTCACAATTATGATTTTGCTCGCTCGACATAAGAGGCGCTGCGCGTGTCGACCCGTAACACTTCACCAATCTCAATAAACAGTGGTACCCGCACCACAGCACCGGTTTCGAGGACGGCTGGTTTGCCGCCACCACCTGACGTATCACCACGGACACCCGGATCCGTTTCGGTAACGGTCAGATTAACGAAATTAGGCGGCGTCACCAGCAATGGTGTGCCATTCCACAAAGTGACAGTGTAGCTGTATTGTTCTTTCAGCCAGTCTTTCGCTTCGCTGATGGCGTTGGCATCAGCGGCAAACTGTTCAAAACTGGTTGGGTCCATAAAATGCCAGAATTCACCGTCGTTATAAGAGTATTCAAGTTCCATTTCGACGACATCAGCGCTTTCCACTGATTCATTGGATTTAAATGTGCGCTCATTGACACGACCGTTTTTCAGGTTCCGATACTTAACGCGGTTAAACGCCTGGCCTTTGCCGGGCTTAACGAATTCATTTTCAATAATGCTGCACGGATCGCCATCCAGCATGAATTTCATTCCGCCTTTAAATTCACTTGTACTAATAGTTGCCATGCAAACCTCTTTAAGGGACGATCGTCGCCTGTTTCACAAAAATAAACGCGCTATGATACCGCAATCCAACGCCGCCGTAATCTTTGCTGACTGGCAACAAGAACTCGCCAATGCCATTAGTGATCCGACTGAATTACTCCGTCTTTTAGGACTGGAAAAGCAATTAGCAACGCTCGATACGGCATTGCTAAAAAACTTCCCGGTGCGCGTGACGCAGAGCTATTTAAATAAAATGCAGTTTGCTGACGCCACCGATCCGCTGCTTCGTCAGGTATTTCCGTTAAGTGATGAAGGTTTACCAGCAGAAGGTTTCAGTCTGGATCCGGTTGGTGACCATCAAGCGCTCAGCGCGCCTGGTGTCTTGCAAAAGTATCAGGGCCGGGCTTTATTACTGACCACCGGCGCCTGTGCGATTCATTGCCGGTATTGTTTTCGGCGGCATTTTCCTTACAGTGACAGTAACCCATTAGCCAGTCAGTGGCCACAAACACTGGCTTCGCTTAAAGCCGATACAAGTCTCATCGAAGTAATTTTCAGTGGTGGTGATCCGCTGGTGCTCAGTGATCAAAAATTGGCTGCGATGATTACCGATTTAGATAAAATCCCGCATCTGAAACGACTGCGGATTCATACCCGTCTGCCATTAGTTTTGCCTAAACGGATAACGCAAAAGTTGCTGAGCACTTTGTCAGAAAGTCGTCTGCAAGTCGTGATGGTTATCCATGCCAACCATGGTAATGAAATTGATAATGAGACGGCCGAGGTTTTAGCCAAACTGCGCGCTGCTGGCTGCCAGCTGTTCAATCAGGCCGTGTTACTGCGCGGCGTTAACGACAATGCTCAGGCGTTGATTGCACTGAGCGAGCGACTCAGTGATGTACAGGTAATACCGTATTATCTGCACCTGCTGGACAAGGTCCAGGGCGCGCAGCATTTTGATGTTCCACAATCACGTGGCGAAGCACTGATTGCTGAAATGCGCGCTGCCCTGCCCGGTTATCTGGTGCCGCGACTGGTTCGCGAAATTGCCGGCGAAGCCAGCAAAACGGTCATGGCTTGAATTAAGCTTTGGCGGCGGCTGCTTTGCCCCGTTTAGACATCGGCACATACTCACGCTCAGCGTGCCCCACATAAATCTGCGTCGGGCGGTAAATACGATTATTGGCAATTTGTTCGCGCCAATGCGCCAACCAGCCAGCTGAACGGGCAACGGCAAATAGAGCAGTGAACTGATCTTCGGGAATACCCATTTCCGAATACAAAATACCGGAGTAGAAATCAACGTTAGGATAAACGCCTTTATGTCCGAGTCGATCAGCACAGACTTCTTCGAGTTTCATGGCAACTTCAAACTTATCATCCAACTGGCCGCCACGCTCTTCAATTAACTGGGCAGTCAATTTGTGCAAAATCGTTGCCCGCGGATCTTTGACCTTGTATTCACGATGGCCCATGCCCCAGATGACTTCTTTATTGGCCAGTTTTTTATCGACCCAGGCTTCGACCTTATCCGGTGAACCAATTTCTTGCAGCATACCGACCACGCGCTGATTGGCGCCACCATGTAACGGACCTGACAAGGTGCCAATCGCAGCTGAAATAACGCTATACGGAGAAGCCAACGTTGAACCGGCGATCAGCGCCGCGAAGGTCGAGGCATTTAAGGTGTGTTCAGCATGCAGGATCAGACAGACGTCCATGATCCGCGCCAACAGCGTATCCGGCTCTTTACCGGTGAACATATACAACAAATTCTCGGCGACCGATAAATCATCACGCGGATTAATGGGATCGTAACCATAACGCATGTGTTGCCACATCGCGACCAGCGGCGCCATTTGCGCGATTATATTGACCGTCATATTACGGACGTAATCTTTATCGACACAAACATCGGAATCGGTCAAACATTCAGTGCCCGGATAAAACATACCCAAACTGGATACGGCGGTTTGCAGCATATCCATCGGATGACCGGTATGCGGAAAATGCCGCATCATTTCACGGATATGATATTTGATGCGGTAATTGGCGCGCAGTTGTTTTTGAAAGCGATTCAAATTGGCTTTGGTTGGCAACTCACCATCCAGCAACAAAAGTGTGGTTTCCTCAAAGGTACTGTTAGTGGCCAGCGTTTCCAACGGATAACCGCGGTAGCTCAGGATGCCTTTTTCGCCATCAATAAAAGAAATCGCTGACTTGGTGGCAGGCACGCCTTCCAGACCGGGTAAAAAATCGCTCATCTACAACCTCGTGTTTTTCCAGATGGTGGAGCTTATCCAATAGCGGGCCATTATACCTGCTAAGACCGGTGACGCCATCCCACGAATATAAGGATAAAATCTTGCTTTAGCCAAACATATCAGCCCAGATATTTTCCGCCCAGCCCTGTGCATACAATGCTTCTTGCTCAGTGGCTGTGTCAGAGACGCCACCACCCTCCATAGTCAGCATTTCGCGTTGCCGGGCATCATAGCGGTAGATATTCGCGACATGCATAGCCTGAACATCACTGACAAAGCTATAGCAGGTATTGCTGAACACGGGCTCGGCTACCGGTGACTCGTCCCGCAATAAATTAATAACGGCTGCTGCGCAGACTTTAGCTTGTTGATTAGCGATATGGCCTGATTTTGGCGTTTTAGCGGCGACAGAGTCACCAATGACATGGATCTTTGGTACCGCTGTCGACTCATAACTCAAGAAATCAACATCACACCAACGATTATCAATATTAATAACCCCAGCCATGGCTGCTACGGCGCCCGCTTTTTGTGGAGGAATCACATTCAGCACATCAGCCTGATAATTATCAAACAGTGTTTCAACACGCAAAGCATCCACATTGACTGATTCCACGGCGCTTGTCGGCACATACTCAATCAGGCCGGCATATTGCTGTTGCCACGCTTCCACAAACAACGCTTTTTTTGAAATCACATCCGGGTTAGCGTCCAGCACCAGCATTTTGCCTGATGGATTATGTCGTTTTAAATACAAAGCAATCTGGCAAGCGCGCTCATACGGACCGGGTGGACAACGATACGGCGCTGCCGGAATAGTCATCACCACAGTGCCCCCAGCGGGCATCGACTGAATTTGCCGATGCAGCAACTCGGTTTGCGGGCCAGCTTTCCAGGCATGAGGCACTTTTTCCCGGGCAGCAGCGGTTTTCAGCATCGGCAACCCGTCATAATTAAACGAAATGCCTGGTGCCAGGATCAGACGGTCATAGGCAAATTTATCGCCATTTTCGATTTGCACTTGCTGCTTTTCACTGTCTATCGCGGTGACGGTATTTTTTACCCATCGAATCGACGGTTGTGAAGCCAAATTGTCATATTGTCGGGTTAAATCACTGAGTTTACGTGCGCCACTGAATACTAAGTTGCTTTGTGGGCAGGAAATAAACTGGCTGTTTTGCTCGATAACTGTGACATCAATATCCGGCGCCCATAACGCTAAATAACGGGCTGCCGTCGCGCCGGCATAACCTCCGCCGATGACCACGACTTTGGCTTTGGGAGATTTGCTACAGGCCGTTAAACTGAGCGGTAAAGCTGCAATTGCGCTGCCTGCAGCAGCTATTTGCAAAAATCGGCGACGATTAGTTTGCATGAATGCGTTCCCTAGTTTGTTAGGTTAGGCGACAAAATCTCCGGCCGCCTGTAAGTCTGCATGATAGGACGAGCGTACCATTGGCCCGCTGGCCACTTGCTCAAAGCCTAATGATTTGGCAAATTCAGCCAATTGGGCGAATTCTTCCGGTGTGACAAAACGTTCAACCGGTAAATGATGCCGACTGGGTTGTAAGTATTGTCCCAAAGTCAACATCCGGCAACCGTGTGCCCGTAAATCGCGCAGCACTTGTTTAACTTCATCAATAGACTCGCCAAGCCCCAGCATCAGTCCGGATTTAGTGGGTACATCGGGATGCGCATTTTGAAAGCGCTCAATCAAATCCAACGACCAGTCATAATCCGAACCAGGCCGCACCGCTTTGTATAAACGTGGGATAGACTCGAGATTATGATTAAAAATATCCGGCGGATTGTCGGACAGAATCTCCAGCGCAGCATCCATTCGTCCCCGGAAATCCGGCACCAGTACTTCAATACGGGTTTGCGGCGATTGCCGACGGATTTCACTGATACAACTTGAAAAATGCCCGGCGCCGCCATCTCGTAAATCATCGCGATCAACCGACGTTACCACCACATGCTTTAACTGCATGGCAGCGATGGTCTGCGCCAAATGCTGTGGTTCGTTTTCATCGAGCGGATCTGGCCGGCCATGGGCAACATCACAAAACGGACAACGTCGGGTACAGATATTGCCCATAATCAAAAACGTTGCGGTGCCGTGAGCAAAACATTCGCCCAGATTCGGGCAGGCTGCTTCTTCACAAACGGTATGCAGATTATGATCGCGGAGCATTTTTTTGATGCGCTGCACTTCGGGGTGGCCTTGTGCCTGCGCACGGATCCAGGATGGTTTACGTTTCGGATCA
>DASSWO010000056.1:0-3905 GCA_035704795.1 Methylophaga sp.
GTTTTTGTTAGTCCAGTCCATTTCTGACATATGAACCAGGCCTTCAACGCCATCTTCGATTTCAACAAAGCAACCGTAGTCAGCAATGTTGGTAACTTTACCGTGGATACGGGTGCTGTTAGGGTAACGACGAGCAATATCTTTCCATGGATCATCGCCCAGCTGTTTCAGACCCAGAGACACACGCTCGCGCTCTTTGTCGAATTTCAGAACCTGAACGTCGATTTCGTCGCCAATAGCAACGACTTCTGATGGATGCTTAACGCGTTTCCAAGCCATATCAGTGATGTGCAACAGACCATCGATACCACCCAGATCAACGAATGCGCCGTAGTCAGTCAGGTTCTTAACGATACCTTTAACGACTTTGCCTTCTTCCAATGTTTCCAGCAGCGCTTCGCGCTCAACACTGTTTTCGGCTTCCATGATAGCGCGACGTGAAACAACGATATTGTTACGTGGACGATCCAATTTAATGAGCTTGAACTCCAGCTCTTTGTTTTCCAGGTGTGATGTGTCGCGGATTGGACGCACATCGACCAGAGAACCCGGCAGGAAGGCACGGATATTTTCCAAATCGACGGTGAAACCACCTTTGACTTTACCTGAAATAATACCGATCACGGTTTCATTGGCTTCGAATGCATGTTCCAGACGGACCCATGCTTCTGCCGCTTTGGCTTTTTCACGTGATAACTGTGTGGCACCAAAGCCATCTTCCAGTGATTCCAGTGATACATCAACCAAATCACCAACAGAAACGGTGATTTCACCTTTCTCGTTAAGAAATTCAGAAACTGGAATCGCACCTTCAGATTTCAGACCGGCATTTACCATCACCACGTCAGGACCAACATTGACCACCGTACCGGTGACAATTTTGCCTGGTTGCATTGGTGTGGCGTTTAGACTCTCTTCAAAGAGTTCTGCAAAGCTTTCGCTCATTATTGACATCCTTGACCCTGCACAAAAGCAGAATCACCCGTTAAACCTGCTAAAGCAGGATAGTTACAAAAAAACCCGAACGGACCATCCGTTCAAGTCACCCAAAAGAATCAGCGAATAAGTTCACTAACCCGTTGAAATACTGCATCGATACCAAGCGCTGTCGAATCGAGGATAATGGCATCTGCGGCCGGCCTTAAAGGCGCAACTTCGCGTTGCTGGTCTCGTTCATCACGTTCGGTGATTTCTGCAATAAGATCGGCAAGGTTACTATCAATTCCTTTTTCTTTCAACTGCTTATAGCGGCGCGAAGCACGCACTTCGGCGCTGGCCGTTAAATACACTTTATAAGGTGCGTCAGGAAATACCACCGTACCCATATCGCGGCCATCGGTCACCAGACCCGGTGCCTGCCGAAAATCACGCTGTCGCTGTAATAAAGCAGTTCGTACTGACGGAATCGCTGCAACTTTAGAAGCTGCATTACCGGCCTGTTCACTGCGGATTAGCAGTGATACATCCTGACCATTTAATAAAACAGTCAGTGTGTCATGCGCTATCTGAAATGTTACCGGCAAATTGACTGCTAAATTTGCCAATGCGCTTTCATCAGCTAAATCAATCTCAGCCATAAGCGCGGCCTGCGCAAGCACGCGGTACAAGGCACCGCTATCCAAATAATGCCAGTCTAATCTCGCCGCCATCCGTTGCGCCAGCGTACCTTTGCCAGAACCGCTGGGGCCATCAATCGTTAATACAGGCACCTCAGCCATTAACCGCCTCAATTTGTAAACCAGCCGCTTGCGCTAATTCCACAAACCCGGGGAAAGAGGTCGCCACATTAGCGCAGTCATTTATCTGGATACTGCCACCCGCTTGCAACGCCGCCATAGCAAAGGACATGGCAATGCGGTGATCACCGTGACTATCAACATCACCACTGCCAATCACGCCGCCCTGAATGACCATACCATCGGCTGTTGGCTGGGCATCAATGCCCAGAATTTGCAGACCGTCAGCCATCACCTGAATGCGATCACTCTCTTTAACACGTAATTCTTCAGCGCCGGTCAGTACCGTTTCACCTTCTGCGCAGGCAGCAGCAATAAATATTGCCGGAAATTCATCAATGGCCAGTGGCACCTGATCTTCCGGGATCTGAATGCCATGCAGTGGTGCATAACGTACCCGGATATCGGCGACCGGTTCACCACCAGTGATTTGTTCATTGCTAAGCAAAATATCAGCGCCCATCTGCCGCAAGATATTGATAATGCCAATACGCGTTGGATTAATGCCAACATGCTGCAAGGTAATATCTGAATCCGGGGCAATCGCCGCACCCACCATAAAAAATGTTGCCGATGAAATATCGGCTGGTACATCAATTTTGGTGCCGGTTAATTTACCGCCACCCTGAATGCTGATGCGATTGCCGTTTACCGCAACCGGATAGCCCATGCCGGTTAACATCCGCTCGGTATGATCGCGAGTCGGTGCCGGTTCAGTAATACTGGTTTGGCCATCGGCATACATACCGGCCAGTAATAAGCAGGATTTCACCTGCGCACTGGCCATCGGTAATGGGTAATCAATGCCGGTTAAAGCATTGCCGCCATGAATGGTTAATGGCGGTTTGCCATCATTTGAATCAATCTGCGCGCCCATTAACTTAAGCGGTTCGGTGACCCGTTGCATCGGCCGTTTTGATAATGACGCATCACCGCTCATGGTCACGGCAAAGGTTTGCCCCGCTAACAAGCCACTTAACAAACGAATCGACGTGCCTGAATTACCAACATTTACCTCTTTTTCGGGTGCTTTCAGACCATGCATGCCCACACCATGAATGGTGACTTTACCTTTATCCGGGCCGACAATATTAACGCCCATGCCGCGAAAAGCCGCCAGGGTTGCCAACGCATCCTCACCTTCCAGAAAGCCGGAAACTTCGGTGACGCCCTCGGCCAGCGAACCCAGCATAATGGTGCGATGGGAAATCGACTTATCGCCGGGTACCCGCACATTACCGGTTAATTTGCCGCCAGGCTGGACAATAAATTTCAAATTAGCTTGTTCACTCACGACGCGTTTTTTGCTCCACTAAACTTCACTGTTATCGGTTAAACCCGGCTCAGCAAAGCGGCTGTCGCGGGCCCGTTTGGCCCGACTGAAAAAATCAATTAAATAATCGCCGTTGTCTTCACGGATCGCCGCTTCAATTTTGTCGAGACCGCTACGGTACTGGCGTAATAATTCCAAAATCGCCTGTTGATTACCGAGACAAATATCCCGCCACATGACGGCATCACTGGAGGCAATTCGCGAAAAATCACGAAAACCACCCGCGGCGTAACGCAGCACTTCTTCGCAATCATCGCGCTCAGCCAACATGCCAACCAAATTAAACGCCAGGACATGCGGTAAATGACTGGTCGCCGCGAGCACAATATCGTGCTGCGCGACATCCATGACCATGACTTCTGCGCCGGTGTGTTGCCACATTTGTTGAACTTGTTGCACGGCATCCATATTGGTCTCAGCCGTTGGCGTTAACACCACACGATGCGCTTCATAAAGCTCTGCAAATGCTGCCGACGGGCCACTCTTTTCGGTGCCGGCAATCGGATGACCGGGCACAAAATTGGTTAAGTGCAAGGCCAACGTGGCTTTTGCTGCATCAATCACCTGCTGCTTTGCACTGCCACCGTCGGTCACAATCACACCGGCTTTTAAATGCGGTGCCAGTTCAGCAAAAACTGTCTGCATAGCGCCCATTGGCACGGCGACAAACACGACATCGGCATTTCTGACAGCATCGGCAATGTTAGTAGCGGCCTCATCGATAATGCCAAGTTGTAAGGCTTCTTCACGGGCCTCAGCAGATCGCGAGTAGCCAATCACCCGCTCAACCTGGCCGGCTTTTTTCAAAGCCAATGCCAATGAGCCGCCAATTAAAC
>DASSWO010000221.1:0-4977 GCA_035704795.1 Methylophaga sp.
CCGATCAATCTGTAGACGTCTGCTTAGCGTCAGCAAACGTTGCCATTGCTGTTCAAAACTTTGTTCCAGCTGTGCCCGATCCGGTAAATCCAATAATACCTGTCGACTATTGGCATTGAGGATCAATTGCTGACGGGCAATAAATTCAGTGGCGATAGCGGTAATTTCCCGACTGCTCTCCTGCAACGGCAACAAGTCTCCCACTAGCATCGCCTGGTTATCTGCATAACGCTGATGATTAGTCAGTGACAAGGCCGACATCAAAATGATAGTTAAGATGGTCACGAAGGCCCATACATTCAGCAGATTCCGGATCTGCCAATTTTTAAACATTGCAACTCACAATACTGATTGCCGCGAGCACGTTATGACCGCGGCGGATCAGATGTATTGTCATCTTCGTTATCGTCTGTTTCGGCAGTTTGTTCAACCGGCTCATCGTCATCCATCAAAACCCGGTGAGCGGCACCATCCATATCATCATACTGCCCACTACGAACCGCCCAGAAAAACACGGCAACACCGACAATACCCAGCAATAACATACCAGGTAACAGTCCATAAATTACTTCCATGACCTACCTCTTGAACAGCCGGCTGATACGGGCAGCATTACCGATTACCAGTAAAGAACTGATCGGCATTGTGACTGCGGCCAGTAAAGGACTGACCAGTGCCATCATCGCCAGCGGCACCATAATAATGTTATAGCTTATTGATAGTACAATATTCTGTCTTATTGTGCGCAGGGTGCGCGCCGCTAATTGTCTTGCTTCAGCAACTTGTGACAGCTGGTTATGTAATAAAACGATATCGGCACTTTCAATCGAGACATCAGTCCCTGCTGCCAAGGCAATGCCGACATCAGCCTGAATCAACGCCGGTGAATCATTAATACCATCACCAACCATCGCGACTTTACTGCCCTCATGCTGTAAATCACGAATACATTTTTGCTTATCTTCCGGCAACACTTCGGCCAAACGACCGACGTTACCCAGTTGCGCTGTCACCGCTGCAACTACCGCCTGCCGGTCACCACTCAGCACAGTAACTTTAATACCCTGAGCCAGTAAATCACTGACAGTTTGCCGGGCATCTTCCCGTAAATCATCACTAAAGCCTAACATGCCTACAATTTCATCAGCGCGGGTCACTAATACACAACTGATCCCCTGCTGTTCAGCCAAATGCGCTTGTTGCTGCCATGCAGTATCAATCGTCAGTCCGGTTTGCTCTAACCATTCCAATGTACCAACTTGAACCGTTTGCCCAGAGACCACTGCTGATACGCCCCGTCCAGGTAGTGCTTTAAACTGCGATGCCGCTAGCAATTTAATCTGCTTTGATTCTGCATGACGCAAAATTGCTCGGGCAATCGCATGTTCGGAGCCCTGCTCAACCGCTAAGGCAATTTCAAGCAAGCTATGCTCATTTTGACTAGCTGCTGGTGTAATTAAACTTACTTGCAAATCACCATTGGTTAGCGTGCCGGTTTTATCAAACACTACATGATCTACTGATGACAAGGCTTCTAAAGCGGCGCCCTGCTTGACTAGAATACCGCGTTGCGCGCCGACGCCGCTGGCAACGGCAATCGACATTGGCGTTGCCATACCAAAAGCACAAGGGCAGGTTACAACCAGGACTGACGCTGCCGCCAACAAAGCAATCTCGAAATCTTGCTGACTCCAATAAATAAAAGTTGCCATTGCCAGCAACAAGGTTATCAGCACAAACCAGGGTACAACCCTGTCGGCCAGACTCTGAATCGGTGCTTTAGAAGCCTGTGCTTCTTCCATCAATTGCAATATCCGGGATAAAGCCGTATTACGTAGTATCGCCTCCGCACGGACTTGAAAAGCGCCTTCACCATTAACGCTGCCAGCTATCACCTGATCACCTGACCTTTTAACAACCGGACGGGACTCACCGCTAAGCATCGACTCGTCTACCGCACTGTCACCGCTAATTAACTGACCATCCACTGGCACCTTTTCACCGGGTTTGACCAGTAATATATCACCGCTTTTGACCATGCGGATGGGGACGATTCGCTGGCCTTGCTCAGTGACCAATGTTGCCAGTTTGGGTTGTAACTCCAACAGACGGCGGGTCGCCGACAGCGCATTACGACTGGAAATCGCCTGCAAGTAACGGCCAATCAAAATAACAAAAATGAAATTAACCACCGTGTCAAAAAATACTTCGCCCTGGGTGGAGCCGGTCACAGTGATATAAACGGAATATAGATAGGTTGCCGTGGCACCAATGGCAATCGGCAAGTCCATGGTTAAATGCCAGTGACGTAGACCAATAACGGCATTTCTTAAGAATGGATACCCAGAATACAGCAACGTTGGTGTTGCCAAAGCCATTCCAATCCAGTGAAACCAGTTACGAAACTCTCCCTCAGCCGCCCCCGCATAAAGCGCAATAGACACCCACATGATATTCATCATGCAAAAGCCAGCAAACGCCATCCGGTAAATTAAATCGCGGTGTCGTCGTGCTAAAGCACCTTCAGCGGTGTCCGGATCAAATGGTACGGCTGAATAACCGATTTCAGCCAATAAATGAATCAGCCGCGATAATTTGACCTGAGATTCATCCCAGCGCAAACGCAAACGTTTACCCGTGAGATTAACATCCGCCGCCAGTACACCAGCTTGTTTATGCAATACTTTTTCTATCAGCCAGACACAGGCGGCACAGTGAATGCCTTCCACCAACAGATGAATACTTCGCTGTGATCCATTGGCAGTAACATAGTCTTGCTGAACGTCTGGTAAATCATAGGCTTCCAGCTCAGCTGGCACTTCCGGTGGCGGTCCCAGCGTTTCACCGCTAGGTGTTTTTTGGTAAAAGCTTTGCAGTCCTGCCGAAAAAATGGTTTCACATACACTTCGACAACCATGGCAACAAAATTGTCTTGGCTGACCACCAAGCTCAGTAATGATCGCCGTGGATGAAGGCAGATCCAGACCGCAGTGAAAACAAACAGCAGTCTTGCTGGCAGAAGTTGAAGACAAAAATCAGACTTTCTTTAGTAGTAATCAGGGATCAATATAAATCCGGCGCGTGATCAGAAATTCATCTTCACCACGCTTAGCCTCAACAATCAGATCCCAGTTACCCGGCAAATCAAAAGCAATATCTGCACCATAGCGTCCGGCTGACAGTTTATTCATCGGCACCGAAAAATCTGCATCCATATCGGACGGTCGGTAAGCAAATAACGTGACCGAGTCCAGATCCAGACCAGCAGAATTTTTACCCTGAATCAGCACCTCATAAGCCTGGCGTTGATTAACGCGATTTTCGGGCGGCGCTATAATGAGTCCGTTCCAGCCAAGTTTTTTCTCTTGGTCTATGGCGGCCTCTTTCATCGCGTAGGCTTTACCACGCTCATAGTAATTATCAACAACCAGGTTCGGCGGCTGTTTAAAAGCCAGATAAATAAATACAAAGTTAGCTGTCAGAAATACTACTAAAAAACCCAGCATACCTAGTACCCAGGGGTTTTTTAATGCTTGTGGGTTATCCTGAGAAATGCCCATTATTGCGGTCCCATAAAGACGGTTTCATAACGACTGTTTAAAGCTGGATTATCAATCATTTCAGCTTCGAAATAAAGCGGCATAGCCGTTGCTTTCACCTGATCTGATGGCACCTGAACCAACGCCTGTATTGGCACTACGTGACCCGGCTCCACCCTGACTGGTTCACCAAATTCCTGTAACTCAGCACCTTCAATACCCACAACCTGATAACGCACATAAATAACTTCTTTGGTTTTATTAAGCATTTTCAGCGTATAACGGTTTTGTATCGAGCCATCACTCAAGGTGACATATAACGGTTGACGATTATGGGTAACCTTAAATTCGGTTGGCGACAAACTGGCAAAACCGTAAATAACCCCACCCAGTGCCATCAGCAGAATCAGCGAATAAATAATCACACGTGGCCGCAAATACAGCGGCACCGATTTACCGTTATGGTGGAGCTCTTTATAGGATGCATAACGGATAAGACCACGCGGTTGATTGGTTTTATCCATAATCGAATCACAGGCGTCAATACACATACCGCAGGTTATGCAACCTTCTTGCTGACCTTTACGGATATCAATACCGGTCGGACACACAGCCACACATACCCGGCAATCAATACAACTGCCTTTACTAGAATCAACCTGACCACGCTTTAATTTACCGCGGGGTTCACCTCGCTCAGCATCATAAGCAGGCAACACCGTATCCTGGTCGTACATAACACCTTGTAGACGGGCATATGGGCATAGCCAAAAACAAACTTGCTCGCGCATAAAACCAGCAAAGATATAGGTGCCTACGGCGAACATTGCCAGCACAATCCATGCAGCCATTGAGGCTTGTAAGGTGAAGTAGTCATGCCATAACTGGTAAGCATCGGTAAACCAGGCAGCAAAAGACACGCCTGTTAACAATGCAATCGCTAACCACAATAGATGTTTGGTAGTGATGCGTGCTGCTTTATTTATGGTCAAAGGCGACTGACGAAATTTCATTGCTTTTTGAGGAGTATCGCCTTCCAATCGGGTTTCGATAAACGTATAAATATCGGTCCAGACCGTTTGGAAACAGAAATAACCACAAAAAACCCGACCGGCAATACTGGTGACAGCCGCCAGTAAAATGGCAAAAAACAGCAATGTCAGCGACAGCATCCAGATGTCTTGTGGATAAATAGTAATATTGAATAAATTAAACTGACGGTTCGGTATATCAAACAATACAGCCTGCTCGCCATTCCAACGCAAATAAGGGCCAAGAAAAAAGATCAGCCACACTGACATGCCATACCATTTAAGCATCCGAAACCGGCCATCCATGCGTTTGGCTACAACTTTATTGCCGCCAGCATTTACATCCCAGTCAGAGATATCTTTATAGATCCCCGTTACATCAATTGGCACGCCTTGCTGTTGTTGAG
>DASSWO010000272.1:0-4839 GCA_035704795.1 Methylophaga sp.
ATTGCCATCTTTATCAGAGACAACTAACTCACCATCTGTAGAAATGTTTGGCATATTAGCCGTTGCAGTTTCTACTTCTTTCATCATTTCTGCTTTTTCAGCTTCAGACATTTCTTTGTCAGCTGCTGCAGCATTGGTCAGAAGATTGTAATCTTCAGAGCTGATAGTGCCCTTGTCACGGAGGACTTTCAGCAGGTCCATCATAGCGTCGTTGTTGGCCTGGGCAGGCAGGGTGGCAGCACCAAACAGTGCACCGGCGATTAAGATTGCAGATGTTTTTAATTTCAAGGGACTATCCTCTTTATTGACTAAATACGTTCGGCTTGTCTTTCCGAGACCTGCACACCATAAGGGCCGAATGTTTCAGCGTGATGAAAATTGTGTGACAGTTGTGTTACAGCACAACAAATGGCTATTTCTGTTGTTTAGATGCAACAAAATTAATGTCAGACATTCGCCTGCTTGAGATCTGCAAAATCGTCCCCAAGTTGAAAAGCTGACTTGTTATCGGGAGTCGATATGTTTCGGCTGATATTTGTATTGTTTTTACTGGTGCCGCTGATTGAGCTGTTTGTGCTGATTGAAGTAGGTGAAGTCATTGGTGCGGGCTGGACGATTTTGCTGGTATTGGCGACGGCTATTCTTGGCGCTTTTATGGTGAAGCTGCAAGGTTTGCACACTTTACAAAAAGCACAAGCTGCCATACAGCAAGGTCAGCCACCAGCAATTGAGATGCTCGAAGGGGCGGCTTTATTAATCAGTGGGGTGATGTTGTTGATCCCGGGCTTTGTGACCGATGCTCTTGGGTTTATGTTGTTGATTCCACCACTACGCAGGGCCCTGTTAATGCCGATTATTGCCAATAGCAGTATGGTGTTTTATGGCCGTTTTGGTCAGCGACGACAGTCATCAAAAAGTGATGTTATTGAAGGTGAAATTGTTGATGACGACGATCGCCGCAATTTACGTTGATCGATAAAAATTTTTAAACCGCGCTCTTGAATTCCGCTTAAACAGCCCCATTGTTGGGGTTCCGGAATTAACCTGGTCATTTTTTATTTACTTTGGAGGATAAAACCAATGAACCTTCGTCCCCTTCATGATCGTGTGATTGTACGTCGCATGGAAGAAGAAACTACTACTGCTGGTGGCATTGTCATCCCTGACAACGCGGCAGAAAAACCGTCACGCGGCGAAATCCTCGCTGCAGGCAACGGCAAAATTACCGATTCAGGCGACGTTCGCCCACTGGCCGTAAAAGTCGGCGACAAAGTGCTGTTTGGCAAATATGCCGGCACCGAAGTTAAGGTGGAAGGCGAAGAGCTGCTGGTCATGCGTGAAGACGATATCGTCGCTGTGATCGAAGCTTAAACAAATTCCTGAGTAACCAGTTAACGTTTAATCAAGTATTAAAGAGGAATAAAAATGGCTGCTAAAGAAGTTAAATTTGGCGCAGATGCGCGCCAACTAATGGTCAAAGGCGTTAACACGCTGGCCAACGCGGTAAAAGTGACCCTCGGTCCTAAAGGCCGTAACGTTATTCTCGATAAAAGCTATGGCGCGCCGACTATCACCAAAGATGGTGTTTCGGTTGCCAAAGAAATCGAACTGGAAAACAAATTCGAAAACATGGGCGCACAAATGGTTAAAGAAGTGGCGTCGCACACTTCTGATGCCGCTGGTGACGGTACCACTACCGCAACGGTTCTGGCCCAAGCTATTCTGCGGGAAGGCATGAAGTCAGTCACTGCTGGTATGAACCCGATGGATCTGAAACGCGGTATTGATCAAGCCGTTCAAGCTGCGGTTGAAGAACTGAAAAAACTGTCTTCACCTTGTGATGATGATAAAGCGATTGCGCAAGTCGGTACGATTTCAGCCAACTCTGATAAATCAGTCGGTGACATCATTGCCGAAGCGATGAAAAAAGTCGGTAAAGAAGGCGTTATCACCGTAGAAGATGGCCGTGGATTCGAAAACGAGCTGGATGTCGTTGAGGGTATGCAGTTTGATCGCGGTTACCAGTCACCATACTTTGTTAACGAACAGCAAACGATGACGGCTAACTTGGAAGACCCGTACATTTTGTTGTTTGACAAAAAAATCTCCAATATCCGTGAATTGCTGCCTGTACTGGAAGCCGTTGCTAAATCAAGCCGTCCGCTGCTGATCGTTTCAGAAGACGTTGAAGGCGAAGCATTGGCGACTCTGGTCGTTAACAACATGCGCGGTATTGTTAAAGTTTGCGCTGTTAAAGCGCCAGGCTTTGGTGATCGTCGTAAAGCGATGTTGGAAGATATCGCTGTATTAACCGGCGGTACCGTAATTTCTGAAGAAGTTGGTCTGAGCCTTGAGAAAGTCACTCTTGATGACCTGGGTCAAGCCAAGAAAATTACTGTCAGCAAAGAAAACACCACCATTATTGATGGTGCTGGCCGTGCTGATGAAATCACTGCCCGTGTTGAACAAATTCGTACCCAAATCGCTGATTCTTCGTCAGATTACGATAAAGAAAAACTGCAAGAACGTGTGGCTAAATTGGCTGGCGGTGTGGCGGTAATTCGTGTCGGTGCTGGCTCAGAAATCGAAATGAAAGAGAAGAAAGCCCGCGTCGAAGATGCGTTGCATGCAACGCGTGCTGCTGTTGAAGAAGGCGTTGTTGCGGGTGGTGGTGTTGCCCTCGTCCGTGCAGAAATGAGCCTGGGTGAGCTGAAAGGTGACAACCTGGATCAAGACGCTGGTATCGCTATTGCCCGTCGTGCGATGCAAGAACCATTGCGTCAAATCGTTACCAACTCTGGTGATGAAGCTTCAGTAGTATTGAACCAGGTTGCCAGTGGCAAAGGTAACTACGGTTACAACGCTGCTACCGGTGAATACGGCGATATGATCGAAATGGGTATTTTGGACCCGACTAAAGTCACCCGTACTGCATTGCAAAATGCCGGTTCGGTTGCCGGTCTGATGTTGACCACTGAAGCCATGATCGCGGAATTGCCGAAAGAAGAAGCACCGGCAATGCCTGATATGGGCGGCATGGGCGGCATGATGTAAAAACTTAAACCAAAACGTTTAAGTTCGCCAAATAAAAAGCCCCGGCATGAAAGTGCCGGGGCTTTTTTTATCTGAAGCTTTTTAGGTGACGCTAACCGTTACAAGTTAATTTACATTACGCAAGTTGCACTAATGGGGTGTTAAGCTAAGAAATCGATATTTCAGGAAAGCTTTATGGCAACGCAAAACTTCACCGTTAATATCAGCGGCATGCACTGCGCCTCCTGTGTCAGTAAGGTTGAAAAGGCCTTAAACAGTGTGCCCGGTATTGAAAAAGCAGGCGTCAATCTGGCCAATCAATCAGCACGATTAGAAACGCAGCGCGAGGATGCTAAGTTATTTGATGAACTCAGCCAAGCTGTGGAAAAAGCCGGCTATCAGCTGCTGAAACAAGATATTGATCCCCAAATACAACAAGCCAGTGACTACCGCCGCTTAAAGCGTGATTTGATTATTGCCGTATTGCTCAGCTTACCGGTAGTGGTGATTGAAATGGGCGGGCATTTAATTCCGCCTTTGCATCATTGGTTGAGTGCCACTTTAGGACAACAGGGCAATTGGATATTGCAGTTTGTCCTGACCACGGCGGTGTTATTCGGACCCGGCTGGCGGTTTTTCCGTATTGGCGTGCCGGCGTTGCTGAGAGCCGCCCCAGAAATGAATGCTTTAGTCGCACTGGGTACGTTTGCTGCGTGGAGTTATTCCAGCATTGCGACCTTTATGCCAGCCCTATTACCCGCCGACAGCGTCAATGTGTATTTTGAAGCCGCGGCGGTGATTGTTTCGTTGATTTTGCTCGGCCGTTTGCTCGAAGCGCGCGCTAAAGGTCGCAGTAATCAGGCGATTCGCCGATTACTGGATTTGCAGGTAAAAACTGCAAGACGTCTGGTAGATGGGCAGCCCGAAGACGTGCCGGTGGCGGCGATTAAAGCCGGCGATATTTTGTTGGTCAGACCCGGTGAGAAAATTCCGCTTGATGGTGAAATCATCGAGGGCAAAGCTTATGTCGATGAATCGATGGTCACCGGTGAACCGCTGGCCATTGAAAAAAGCACAGGTGATCGGGTGATTGGCGCGACCTTAAATCAATCTGGCTCTCTGACCATCAAAGTCACCCATATCGGCCAGGAGACCTTGCTATCGCAAATTATCGCCATGGTCGAATCGGCACAGGGCAGTAAATTACCGATTCAGGCGCTGGTCGATAAAGTCACTGGCTGGTTTGTGCCGGTGGTGATGGCAATTGCATTGCTGACGCTGGTTGTTTGGTGGTTATTTGGTCCGCAGCCGGCATTGAGCTTTGCGCTGGTTAATGCGGTAGCGGTGTTAATCATTGCTTGTCCTTGTGCGATGGGACTGGCGACACCGGTGTCGATTATGGTGGCCAGTGGCCGTGCGGCGCAGATGGGCGTGTTATTTCGTCACGGTGAAGCCCTGCAGCATTTGCAAAAAATTGACACGATCGTGCTCGATAAAACCGGCACCTTGACCGAAGGTAAACCCAAAGTCACCGATATCATTATTGCTGAAGCATATGCTCAACAGTCATTAATGCGTTGGGTGGCCTCATTGGAAAGTCATTCTGAGCATCCGTTGGCACAAGCAATTGTTGAACATGCCCGGCAACAGTCAATCGATTTATTACCGGTCAGTGATTTTCAGTCGATGGCGGGTGAAGGTGTCACTGGTCAGGTGGTCGGTAAGCAGATCCGCATTGGTGCAGCACGCGCGTTTGAAGCACAACAAATTGCTGGCTTTCATCAGCAAGCCCAGCAATTGGCAAAA
>DASSWO010000019.1:0-9363 GCA_035704795.1 Methylophaga sp.
TTGGAACGGCCTCGCTCGGCGCTGCTGAATCAGTTCAAGGTCAGTGACACTGCTATCGATGCTGATGGCAGTTTTAGCCGGCAACTTGAACGGGCGATGTTGTCGCAAAAAATGACCGCTTTTGATTTTTGGTTTGCCAGCCGTGAGCTATGGCTGGATGTACGGGTTTATCCGGCGGCGGAAGGGTTGACGATTTATCTGCGTGATATTACCCGGCTACGCCGTGAGCACGCAGAATTGATATTACTGCGCAGTGCGGTAGCGCAGTTGAATGACATTGTGATTATCACCGAAGCCACGCCAATCAATGAGCCGGGACCACGGATCGTTTTTGTTAATGACGCTTTTGAACGTTTAACAGGTTATAGCCGCGATGAAACAATTGGCCGTTCACCACGATTCTTACAAAGTCCGAAAACACAACGCAGCGAATTACGGCGAATTCGTCAGGCATTGCTCAGTAACCAACCCGTCAAAGCGCAAGTTACCAATTATTGCAAAAATCAATCTGAGGTAGAAATTGAGCTCAATATCGTGCCGATTGCCACTGATGGCGGCAGGTTTTCCCATTTTGTATCGATTCAACGTGATGTCAGTAGCGAAAAAGCCCTGCAAAAACAATTGCAGTTAGCACAGCGAATGGAAGCGATCGGTCAGTTAACCGGCGGTATAGCCCATGATTTTAATAATATGCTGACGGTAATCACCGGCAATAACGACATCTTGCAGGACGCATTACAGGATCAGCCAAAGTTATTGTCGTTCAGTAATCTGATTGGCCACGCTGCTGACCGGGGCGCCGGTTTGACTCGTAATTTACTGGCATTTGCCCGCCGCCAACCGCTTTCTCCCGATAATGTAGATATTAATCAGTTAATAGATCAACTGCAGGAATTACTACGCAGCTCTCTGGGTCAGAAATATCAACTGCAACTGTTATTAACTGATGGTTTGTGGCCAGTAATGATCGATACCGTGCAACTGGAAAGCAGTCTGCTGAATCTGACGATAAATGCCCGTGATGCCATGACAAACGAG
The DNA here is from genome assembly GCA_035704795.1 of Methylophaga sp. GTDB lineage: Bacteria > Pseudomonadota > Gammaproteobacteria > Nitrosococcales > Methylophagaceae > Methylophaga. The sequence continues at coordinate 1,039 of DASSWO010000019.1, forward strand.
GGCCAATTAACGATTAGTACAGAAAATATCCAGGGGAAAGCGCTTAGCGATGATGCAGAACTATCCGGCAATGACTGGGTAAAAGTCAGTGTTTGTGATACCGGTAACGGTATTGCTGCCGATATGCTTGATAAAATTTTTGAGCCGTTCTTCACTACAAAATCGTCAGGCAAAGGCAGTGGTTTAGGACTCAGTATGGTGTTTGGTTTTATCAAACAATCGGGCGGACATATTCGCGTGCTGTCATCAATTGGTAATGGTGCTTGTTTTAATCTGTTTTTACCGCGAGCAAAGGCTGGTTCAAGCGGCATCGAAAGCTTAATCAAACCCATGCCGATGATAGATACCCATGACAAAACGGGTCAAAAAACCATTTTAGTAGTTGAAGACAATGATTTAGTGCGACAGTACGCGGTCAGCCAATTACTTGATGCAGGATATCGGGTGTTGGAAGCGGCGCAATCAGCTCAGGCGTTACACTGGATAAATTCTGCCCAAACGATTGATTTACTGTTTACTGATGTGTTGATGCCAGATAGCCTGTCAGGTAGTGAGTTAGCAAAGCTGACCAGACAAATCCGGCCTTCATTACCGGTGTTGTTCACCTCGGGTTATACCGAGGACAGTCTCGACGATCTGAATGAAGAAGAAAAACAGCAATGTCTGTTACACAAACCGTATCATCGGGTGGCGCTGTTACAACGTGTTGCTCACGCTTTAAACGCGAATTAGGAATAATCAACAGCAGATGGCCGAACTAAAATTACTGGTACTGGATGATGATGAACTGACCGGCCAAACGCTTAAAAACGTTGCCGAATTCGCCGGTATGTCAGTGGTCGTGACGCAGCATCCCAAAGATTTTTTTGCAGAACTGGAAAAATGGGCGCCAACACATATTGCGCTGGATCTGATCATGCCTGATATGGATGGCGTGGAAGTACTGGCTGAATTAAGTGCCCGTAATATCAGTGCCAATATTATGATTACAAGCGGTGTAGGGCATCAGGTTATGCAAGCCGCTGCGCGCTCTGCCGCCGCTCATGGACTGAATATTATAGGTATTTTGCCTAAACCCTTTAATCCACGCAGCTTTCGTGAATTAATTGATAATACCCCACATCAGCAAAATGAATTAATCGACGGTATTGAAAAGCCACACTCTCCTGTTGTCAGCGCTACGGAGTTGCATAAAGCCATAGAGCAAGACCAGTTGAGCGTCATGTTTCAGCCGAAAGTGGAATGTCAAAGTGGTGCGCTGGTTGGCTTTGAAGTATTGGCGCGCTGGTATCATCCCAAACTGGGCAATATCCCACCCGATCAATTTATTGCCGTTGCTGAACAAAATCAGCTGATTGACGCTTTGACCAAAGTCATCTTTCACAAAGCCTTAGTTTGGTTTAGTGCGTTTTGCCAAGAGCAGGATACCAAAGCCAGTGTCAATACTGGCAAGCGTTTAATATGTTCAATCAATATTTCAGCCCTGTCACTGAAAAATCTGCAGTTATTCAATATGCTCGATAAGTTATGTCAGGATTATCAAATCCAGGCTGAACAAATCATGCTAGAGCTGACCGAAACCGGCGCCATGGATGATCCTATTGCGTCTCTGGATATTCTGACGCGGCTGCGGATGAAAGGGTTTAATTTATCGATTGATGATTTCGGTACCGGTTTTTCGTCAATGCTGCAATTAGTGCGTATGCCGTTTACTGAGGTCAAAGTCGATAAATCTTTTATCATGACCTCACAAAACTCACGCGAATCAAGGCTAGTGATAAAAGCGATTATTGATTTGGCGCACAGCCTTGGCATGACGGTCATAGCCGAGGGGATTGAAGATGCCGCCACCTTGCAATTTTTACAACAACTGGGTTGTGACAAAGCCCAGGGTTACTTTATCGGCAAACCTTTACATAATCATCAAATTGCTGATTGGCTCATGGCCCGTAATGCCTTACTTGAATTTCAACGGGTGCAAAAACTGCATTCGTTGAAAATTCTTGATACGCCGGCAGAACATCGTTTTGACCGCATTACCCGTCTTGCCAAACGGTTATTTAATGTGCCAATAAGCCTGGTATCTTTTATCGACGAAAATCGACAATGGTTTAAATCCAAGGTGGGCGTCGAAATTTGTGAAACCGCTCGCGAAGATGCTTTTTGCAATCAAACCATTAAGGGCGATGAATCGCTAATCATATTGGATGCCTCAAAAGATCCGTTATTTAAAGAAAATCCTTATGTCACTGGAATGCCTTTTGTCCGCTTTTATGCTGGCTACCCTATCAAAGCGCCTGGTGGTGAAAAGCTCGGCAGCCTTTGTGTAATAGATGATAAACCGCGCTTTTTCTCAGAAACTGACGACCAGTTATTACGTGAACTGGGATTAATGGTCGAAGAAGAAATTGCCGCTAATTTGTTACTCAGTGAAGATCATTTGACGGGACTGTTAAACCGTCGTGGCTTTGAACATCGCGCGCAGCACTTGTTGGATTTATGCCAAATGCAGGGACTGTCCGCCGCGCTGATTTACTTTGATCTGGATAACTTCAAAGCGATTAATGATAACGAAGGCCATCAGGCTGGTGATGAAGCCTTGAGGCAGTTTGGTCTTTTATTACAAAAAAATTTCCGGGAATCAGATTTGCTGGGACGCATTGGCGGTGATGAATTTGTCGCTTTAATTGTCAATCAAGAGGAAAGTGATTCTCAGCAAGTCATGCGCCGGCTGGAAGCCGCTGTTGCTGCCTATAACGGGCAAGTGGGCGAAACGCAGCATTTGCACTTTAGTTTTGGTGTCGCTGCAACGCATGACAATGGCGATTTCGGACTGCAACAGCTCTATACCACTGCCGATGAAGCGATGTATCAATATAAGCGGCAGGCCACCAATGGCGCCGGCTTTTAGCGGTACCGGCAACTGACAACACTCTAATTACGATAATTAATCACATCACTAATGCAATATGACTATGACTTACTGGTAATTGGCGCGGGTTCCGGTGGCATGAGCACTGCCCGGCGCGCTGCGGAATACGGTGCCAAAGTAGCGATTTGCGAACAAAATGCCTTGGGCGGCACCTGCGTCAATGCCGGCTGTATTCCCAAAAAGCTACTGGTCTATGCTGCCGAATTTGCTGATGCTTTTAAGGATGCAAAGCATTATGGCTGGCTACAAACACCTTCTGAATTTCACTGGCAAACACTGCGCGATAATGTCCAAAATGAAATTCAGCGTATCAATAATAATTATCAGAATCTGCTAAAAGAAGCTGGCATCAATTTGCTGCACGGCATTGCCCGCTTTATGGGCGACAATCAAATCGAAATCACCGGCAAGCCAGTCTCTGCCCGTTATATTGTGATTGCCACCGGCGCTCAAGCTTTATTGCCACCAATTAATGGCATTGACTATGCGGTCAGCTCCGATGCGATGTTTCAATTAACAGCATTACCTAAACGGCTGGCCATTATTGGTGGAGGCTACATTGCCAGTGAGTTTGCCGGTTTATTGCAACGGCTCGGTGTTAACGTCAGTGTGATAGCCAAAAGCCCGCGCCTGTTGATGGGGTTTGATGCCGATTGCGCTGACTTTTGTGCTCGGCAAATGCAGCAAAATGGCATTGACCTATATCTAAGCAGCGAAGCACAGGCCATTAAAAAACAAACCGATGGCAGCTTTACGGTCATGATTGATGAGCAGCAACAGGTCCATGCTGATTTGGTATTGGTCGCCGCCGGCCGCAAGGCAAATACGCAGGGTTTAAATCTTCAAGGCCTTAATGTGCGGCTTGATGAACAGGGCTATATTAAAGTCGATCAACAATTTGCCACCAGCGTTCAGGGTATTTATGCACTTGGCGATGTGACCGGCGGCATGCAACTGACACCGGTGGCCATTGCTCAGGGCCATGCACTGGCAGGGGCGCTTTTTAAAGATCAGTCCCATAAAATTAATCTGGATCTGGCACCCACCACAGTATTTGCGAATCCGCAGGTTGCCAAAGTGGGCCTGACTGAGCAGCAAGCGCACGACAAAGGTTTAAGTGTTGCTGTTTTTACGAAATCTTTTAAAGGCTTAAAATCACTGTTAACGGACAGAAACAACAGCAGCTTTCTGAAACTGCTTGTCGACCGGCAAACTGATAGGGTGATTGGCGCACATATGGTAGGTGATGAAGCTGGTGAAATCATGCAAGGCATTGCTATTGCGATGCAGGCCGGCGCTAAGAAAGCTGATTTTGACCGGACGATCGGCATCCATCCTACCGCTGCTGAGGAATTTGTCAGTCTGCGTTAGGGCTTGTTTATCTTTCATATCCATCACTGCTGGCGGAGATAAAAACAAACAAGTCCTTGATTCAGCATAATCCTTAGGGTAATCAGGCAAAGCGCTGATTTGCTAAAATTGGTGTTTCGCTATTATGTATTTCAAGTCAGCAATTGCTGACCATTCAACAAAGGAGTGATTGTTATGTGGACTAAACCAGAATATTCAGACATGCGTTTCGGTTTTGAAGTAACCATGTACATCTGCAATCGTTAATACGCAGATAACGCATTGAAGAAACCCGGCCCCGGCCGGGTTTTTTTATGCCTGAAATTTGCAACTGATAAGGTGATAACGGGTCATAACAACAAATTTCAGAGACAAATCATGGCCCGAATTGCAATTATTGGCGCTGGCATGGCCGGCTTGACTGCGGCGCACCGATTGGCTGACCGCCACGACATTACTGTATTTGAACGCGCCGATAGGGCCGGTGGCCGAATGGCCAGTCGCCCGGCCGGTGACTTTATATTTGATCACGGCGCCCAGTTTTTTACCGCCAAATCCGCCGATTTCCAAAAATTTCTATCACCTTATATTGCGAGTGGCGCATTAGCGCGCTGGGATGCAGCTTTTGCTGAGTTTTCCGGCCCTGAGATTACTGGTCGGCGACAATGGGATGCCAAATTCGGTCATTATGTCGGCGCGCCTGATATGAATGCGCTACCACAGGCAATCGCTGCTTCACTGAATATTCGTTTTGCCTGCAATATTGAATCTATCCGCCGTAATGGCAATCTCTGGCAGCTATATGCAAGAGAACAGCTAATCGGTGAGTTTGACTGGGTGATTAGCAGCTTGCCCGCCAAACAATCGTCTGCCTTGTTTGAAAAACATACCCGCATGTTAAGCAAACTTCCTGAGAACTTAATGCAGCCGTGTTATGCATTGATGCTTGGCTTTAACACACCACAAGATCTGGAATGGCAGGCAGCCCATGTCAAACAGGCTGATATCAGTTGGATATCGGTCAATAGCAGTAAACCCGGTCATAACGGATCTTTCAGTATGTTGGTGCTGGCCACCAACGCCTGGACACGCAGCAACTTTGAGCTGGATTTAAACGCCGCCGGCGATCATTTATTGTCTGAAGTTGAACGAATTGCCGGCATTGATCGGCGCGATCTGCTGCATCAGGAGACCAAGCGCTGGACGTATGTGAATTTAAACCGGCAAACTGCCGCCAAAGCCTATTTGGACAAAAGCCGGCAATTGGCAGCCTGTGGCGATTGGTGCATTCAGGGACGGGTTGAAGCGGCATTTACCAGCGCTAACTGGTTAGCACGAAAACTTAACAGCCTTATTTAACGCCGATGTTTGTCGATAAACGCTACTATTGGCTTAAGCAAAGCACCATCACCACGCAATGGCTTGGCCAGTTTGGCGACCATCGACACATGGCCGTAATCGGGGAATTTCAGCAATTCTACCTCACCGCCCTGCTCGGTAATTTTATCTGCCAGACGATAACTGTTTCGCGGCCAAACCGTTAAGTCGCGTTCACCCACCATCAGCAACATCGGGGGATTATCGCCACTCACATAATTTATCGGTTGCGATTGCCAACGCTGCTTTTCGGGACCGAAGATGGTTTTTAAAGTGTCGCTTTTTAATGGCAGAAAATCATACGGGCCTGCCAAACCAACCATTCCGCTAATGCTATCCGGAGTAAGCGCATACTTTTTTAGATACTCAGGGTTTAATACCAGCAAACTGGCGATATGCGCCCCGGCAGAGTGGCCGGCAATGAATAATTGCTGTTTATCACCTGCATAACGGTCAATATTGTCGTGCGTCCACGCAACCGCGGCCGCCGCATCATCAACAAAGCCCGGGAAAACCACTTCCGGATAAACACGATAATCCGGGATCACAACGGTAATGCCATGGCTACTTAGTGCTTCGCCGACAAATTTGTAATCATTTTTGTCGCCATCTTCCCAGCCACCACCATAAAAAAATACGACTACCGGACCGCCTTTGGCAGCCCGTTGCGTCGGCAGATAAATATCCAGACTTTGCCGTTCCAGATCGCCATAAGCAATGTCCCGGTAAGCAGTAAAACCATGGCTGGGTACCAAAGCATTGAGCAAATTTACCGGCGAACAGGCCGCCAGCAACATTGCCGACAAACCACTGAATAATGTTTTCAACACTTAAGATTCCTGACTAATAGGCTGATTGCCAGACTGCCAGCTAAGCAGGTCAGTTCCATCCATTGATTACCAGTAAATTTGTTGTAAGCACTCACATACTTTTATCGCATCATGAGGATTACGTTTTTCTATAGAAACCCATTTATCTTTTATCAAGCCAGTCACACCGACACTTCCAATCAGGATGCCGGTAAAACCTCCCGGCAACCAGCCGATAAATTTTACAAATATGATTAACAAACAGATCTGCAGCACCATCCCCACTGTGATGCCCAGTGTTTTTTTGACGGGTTTGTCGTTTTTGCTGGCAAAGATTCTTTAATATCGCGAGCTTGTCTGACGTTAACACCTGTAAACTGGCGTAATAATCAATACCCATAATTTCATCATTGTAATCACGCGATGATACATCTATATCTTCAGCGACTGTTTTCAGAACGCTAAACGTGTCTTCATGTCATTCGCTCGTAGTGTCTCTCACATGCTTTAAACTTTCCGGATATGCTTTCACGTAAATTTCACAACGCGGCCATGACTATCAATTTAACGATGAACTGGGTAATGCCGCTTATGTTGTTATCAGGCTTTTTGAAATTTCTAAAGGGATCGGCGCTGATCCTGTTGCTCACCATCACTGGTGTCAGTTTTGCTTATCAGCCTACCATGGCTTTTGTCGAAAATCTGGCCATTGACTTCAAATTTGATGATGCCGGTCGGTTTAAAAATGGCAACGCCACCGTGATGATTGCCGAGCGCGGCATGGTACAAATGGTTTTGATAGATTCAAACGGTCGTCAACTGTTTCAGGCAGATGAAATTGCCGACTTTTCCGGAGAGGTCGCTCCATTTCGGCAAGATAACCAATGGGGTATCGTTGATCGTCAGGGGATCATAGTCCTCAAGCCGACTTACGCCCGCATGCATACTTTTGCCAATGGTCTGGCTGCGGTGCTGAAAAACGGTATGTGGGGTTATGTAAACGTCGATGGCAAAGAAGTTATCCCTCGGCAATTTGCGCAGGCAGCGATATTTTCTGAGCAGCTGGCAGCCGTCCAGGATGATCAGGCACGCTGGGGCTTTATTAATAAAAAGGGCCAGTGGCAAATTGCTGCAAAGTTTAGCGATGCCCTTGCGTTTAGTGAAGGTCTCGCTGCGGTTAAGCAAGACAATAAATGGGGTTATGTAAACGCAGATGGTCAATTAACTATCGCCGCTCAATTTGATCAGGCGCGGGTTTTTAAAGATGGCTTTGCTGCAGTCGCTAATGATCAAGGTTGGGGCTATATTCGTCCTGATGGCAGCTGGCTGGTCAAACCCGCCTATGAGGCTGCCAAAACGTTTAATGAAGGTTTTGCTGCTGTCCGTAAGGGCAATCACTATGGTTATATTGATGATCAAGGTCAGGTGCTTACCGCCATCAACTTCGATGATGCCTGGTCATTTAGTGAGGGTCTGGCACGCGTCGAACAAAATGGCAAAGTGGGTTATCTGAATAGTAAGGGTGAATGGGCTATCGAACCCCAATTTAGCTGGGCTTTATCATTTACGGACGGCCTGGCACCGGCAACGGTAGATTTTTGGGAATATGGTTATATCAATCAGCAGGGCGAGATGGTGATTAACGCCCAATTTGAACATGCTAAGGCATTCAGCGATGGTGTTGCAGCTGTAAAGCTCCATGATAAATGGGGTTATATCAAATCGCCCGACGAATCGGTCTCTTCACCCATTCAATAATTTATCGTTGCTGATGCCGGTAAGGCTAACGAGAGCAATGCTTAGTGTATCAGTCGTTTCAGCGTAATATTTTCTTATGCTGCACTGGTTAAATATCGC
>DASSWO010000021.1:0-3465 GCA_035704795.1 Methylophaga sp.
TGATACTAATCTGATCCGTCAACGCCAAGATATACAATACCAAGGCCGCCTGATTATCGGCATCAATATTAAGTACATCAAGACAAATGCTTTCAGCAATTTCCGGTTCCAGTAAGGAACGATATTGCCGTGCTTTATCCAATGCCAAATCAATTGAGTCGGCATGAATATCATGCAGGCTTAAATCCATGGTAAATACTCCGCATTAAAGTCGGTCAGGCAAGGCATTTAAGTCAATCTAATGTAATCAGCAGTGCATTTCAAACGCATACCCACATTATCCACAAAATAGAGTCAGTCGCTGAATTCTGGTATCTTTGACGGTTTTATAACGGCTAAATTCCGGTTCATTCATGCAACGAAAAATTCTGGTCACCAGCGCCCTGCCCTATGCCAACGGTTCTATTCATCTTGGACATCTGGTCGAGTATATTCAAACTGATATCTGGGTTCGGTTTCAGAAAATGCGCGGCCATGAAGTGCATTATGTTTGCGCCGACGATGCGCACGGTACGCCAATTATGCTGCGGGCGCAGAATGAAGGCATTACGCCGGAACAGCTGATAGCCGATGTCAGTAAAGAACATCAGGCCGATTTTGCTGAATTTGCCATTGGCTTTGACAATTATCACAGCACCCACAGTGAAGAAAACCGGACCTTAGCCAGCCATATATATTTGGCCAACCGCGATGCCGGTCATATTGAAAGTCGCACTATCAGCCAGGCTTATGATCCGGAAAAAGAAATGTTTCTGCCGGATCGTTTTATTCGCGGTGAATGCCCGAAATGCGGCGCGGCCGATCAGTACGGTGATAACTGCGAAGCTTGCGGTGCGACCTACGATCCCACTGAATTAAAAAATCCGGTGTCAGCCGTTTCTGGCGCGACCCCCATTACCAAAGACTCTGAGCATTACTTTTTTAAACTGGGTAATTTTGAGCCACTGCTGCGTGAATGGACGCAGGGCGACCATTTGCAATCTGAGGTCGGTCGTAAACTCGGTGAATGGTTTGAAGCCGGTTTGCAGGACTGGGATATTTCCCGCGACTCGCCCTATTTTGGTTTTGAAATTCCTGATGCGCCGGGCAAATTCTTTTATGTCTGGATGGATGCACCGATTGGTTATCTCGCCAGCTTTAAAAATTACTGTGAGCGCAGTGGCGTTGATTTTGATGAATTTATGCGCGCCGACAGTCCCACCGAAATGGTGCATTTTATCGGTAAGGACATCATTTATTTCCATGCCCTGTTCTGGCCGGCAATGCTCAAAGGTGCGGGCATGCGTTTGCCAAACCGCATTTATGCCCACGGTTTTTTAACCGTTGATGGCAAAAAGATGTCCAAATCACGCGGCACCTTTATTAAAGCCCGCACTTATTTAAATCATTTAAATCCGGAATATCTGCGTTATTACTTTGCTGCCAAATTGAGCAGTGGTATTGAAGATATCGATCTGAGCCTTGCTGATTTCCAGAGCCGAATCAATTCAGATCTGGTCGGCAAAGTAGTTAATATCGCCAGCCGTTGTGCTGGCTTTATCAATAAACGTTTTGACGGCAAACTGACAGATGAATTAGCCGATCCAGCATTGTTTACCAGCTTTACCCAGCAGGCCGAAAGCATTGCCAAGCGTTACGATAACCGTGAATTTGGTCAGGCCATGCGTGAAATCATGGCGTTAGCAGATAAAGCTAATCAATATATTGATGAGCAAAAACCGTGGGTATTGGCCAAAGAAGAAGGCAAAGACGCCGAAGTGCAAGCGGTATGCAGCATGGGCATCAACTTGTTTAAAGTGTTGGTCGCTTATTTGAAACCGGTATTACCGCGTACAGCCGAACAGGCCGAAGCCTTTTTAAATATACCGTCGATGGATTGGGCAGCCAGCCAAACACCGCTGCTTGGCCATCAAATCAACGCTTTTAAACCATTGATGACCCGTGTTGAGCAAGACAAGATCGATGCCATTCTCACTGAGTCAAGAGAAACCATGCAGGCTGAACAAAAACCCACCGCTGCCAAAGCGGCTGCAAGCGATTTCGATCCTATCGCTGATGAAATTCAGTTTGAGGACTTTGCCAAAATTGATTTACGCATCGCCAAAATTGTCAATGCCGAGCATGTTGAAGGTGCCGATAAGTTATTAATGCTAACGCTTGATATCGGTTTGGCCAAAAAACAAGTGTTCGCCGGCATTAAGAGTGCCTACCAACCTGATGATTTAATTGGTAAACTGACCGTTATGGTTGCCAATCTGGCACCGCGTAAAATGCGCTTTGGTGTGTCCGAAGGTATGGTCCTGGCAGCAGGCCCCGGCGGTAAAGATATTTACGTTTTGAATCCCGATGATGGGGCCCAGCCTGGTATGCGCGTTAAATAAAGCAAAAAAAGCCCCGTTTTCGGGGCTTTTTTTTAAACTTAATTCATTTATTTATTATGACCTGGGGCATTTTCGCTATTGCCTGGTCCGGAAGGATCATGACCTGGTGGCGTTGGTTTATAGATTTTGTGACAAGCACCCACACTAAGGACCATTACCACGGTCGACAGAATCATCAACTTACGCATGCGATAAACTTCCTTTTTTCATTATAAAAATGTTGTCTCGTTCTTGGGTAATAAGCGAACACAACAACGTTTGGATTGTAAACAAATTGCAACCCGGCTGCGCGGTTAATACCAACTTTAATGTTTATGACTTTTCCAGGTACCGCCATATTGGTAGTCAGGATTATCGTGTTTGACGACTGCCAGGCAAGTCGGACAAACAAACTGCCAGTCTTCGGCTACAGCCGCTTTTACCCGGTATAAAACAGGTGGGGTTTGACCGCATTGTTGGCAGCTTTTGTAACGAATTCGCATATTACGGGCATAAAAAAGCCCCGCCGAAGCGAGGCTTTTTATTAAATTTACTGCGTATTAACGGTTGCAGATGTACATTGTTACTTCGAAACCGAAACGCATGTCTGAATATTCTGGTTTAGTCCACATAATCCTTCTCCTTAAAATTAAGCACTGCAGATTGGGCAAGTGCATTGCATTGGGTGTTTAAGCCAATCCATGAAACCAATTTCTGTTTTTTGATAAGTTGCCATGATTAACGGTTGCAGATGTACATGGTAACTTCAAAGCCGAAACGCATATCGCTGTATTCTGGTTTAGTCCACATAGTGATGTCTCCTGTTAATCAACTTATTCGTACGATTCACACTTTACGTATTTGCAGCTACAGGCAATAGCGGTTTTTACCTGATATCACTCAGTAAAATCCTGAGCCAAAAATAGTCCCCCCGGAGAGTCCGGGATTTACTGATTAAGATCAGCGATGCTTTACAGCGGCACACCAATGCGTCTGGCAACTTCTTCATATGCTTCAATGACGCCGCCAAGCCCTTGTCGAAAGCGATCTTTATCCAGCTTTTTACGGGTTTCAGCATCCCATAGCCGGCAGCCATCAGGACTGA
>DASSWO010000192.1:0-7005 GCA_035704795.1 Methylophaga sp.
GATATTGAAGACGGTTATCCTGAAGTCAGCGCCGAAATGATCAAAGAGCTTGGCTGGTGGGATGAGTTAACGCCAACAGAACAAGCTGAAGCCGAGGGCCGAAACTGGAAAACGGATCTTTCAGGTGGTATTCAGCGGGTCGCCATTAAACATGGTTTATCACCCGCCGGAAACGCGAAAGCGCGTGCCGTGGTTTGGCAATTCCCAGATCCGGTACCCATTCATCGTGAACCGTTGTACACCCCGCGTCGCGACCTGGTTGAAAAATACCCGACTTATGAAGACCGGCGCAGTTTCTACCGTTTGCCGACCCGCTATGGCTCGATTCAAGCGCAGGATTTCAGTAAAGAATTCCCGCTGATCATGACTAGCGGTCGTCTGGTGGAGTATGAAGGGGGCGGTGATGAAACCCGCTCTAATCCATGGCTGGCCGAATTGCAGCAGGATATGTTTATTGAAATTAATCCTGGTGATGCCAATGATGCCGGCATTAAAAATGGTGAACAAGTATGGGTTGATGGCCCTGAAGGTGGCTCAATTAAAGTGATGGCTATGGTAACGCCGCGTGTTGAACGCGGTGTGGTGTTTATGCCGTTCCATTTTGGTGGCCATTATCAAGGTGAAAGTCTGCGTGATAAATACCCTGAAGGAACCGAGCCGTATGTTCTGGGTGAGTCCTGTAATGTTGTTTATACCTATGGTTACGATTCAGTAACGATGATGCAGGAAACCAAAGTTTCTTTATGCCGCGTTCGCGCTGCCTGAACACAAGAGGATTCTGAATAATGGCAAGAATGAAGTTTCTCTGTGACGATGAGCGCTGCATCGAATGTAATGCTTGTGTCACGGCCTGTAAAAATGAGCATGAAGTGCCGTGGGGTATTAATCGCCGCCGTGTGGTAACCATCGATGATGGTATACCGAGCGAAAAATCGATTTCCGTTGCCTGTATGCATTGCTCGGATGCGCCTTGTGCAGCCGTCTGCCCGGTAGATTGTTTCTATACCACTGAAAACGGGGTAGTGCTTCACGACAAAGATATTTGTATCGGTTGTGGTTACTGCTTTTATGCCTGTCCATTTGGTGCACCACAATATCCGCAGGAAGGCGCTTTTGGTGCCCGCGGCAAAATGGATAAATGTACTTTCTGCGCTGGTGGTCCGGAAGAAGATAACTCTGCGCTTGAGGTCGAAAAATACGGTCGTAACCGTTTAGCTGAAGGCAAACTGCCATTATGTGCAGAAATGTGTTCGACCAAAGCCTTGTTGGCCGGTGATGGCGATATCGTTGCTGATTTATTCCGCAGCCGGGTCGTACGTCGTGGTGGCCGTTCAGATAACTGGGGCTGGGAAACCGCTTACAAGGATTAATGATGAAACTGTTGACCCTGTTATTTGCAGTCTTATTGCTCAGTGCATGCTATGAAGACACCGACGTCACTTTCCATGAGGCGGGCATCTATAAAGGCAGCGAAGATAAACACGCAATTTCTGCTGAAGAACGTGCTGATGTGCTTGAGCAGCGTTTTAAGCGGGTTCAAACGGATCGTTAACCGGAGTCTGCATGTCTGCTAACGCTGCTGTTGCCAATCGTACCCGTAAATCGATCATCGCCGTATTGGTGATGCTTCTGGCTATTATTCTGATGCCGCTCAGTGGTTATTTGTATGTCAGTATGGCGCAAGCCGATACGACTGCAGAACAGACTAATCAGCGCTCTGATATCTGGCGTCAGGTGCGTCAAAATGTTGAAGGCGTCACAACCGTTAAAGGCCAGGAAACAAATGAGCTGATTCAAGCCGCTGGGCAAAACTGGCGCCAATTGCGCAATGGGCCGCTGGCAACCTATGGCAGTTGGTTATTAAGCTTTGTCATTATTGCTATCACTGCATTTTATTTGTGGCGTGGTCAGGTAAAAATAAATCACCCAAGAAGTGGTGAAACCGTTGAGCGTTGGACTTTAAATGAACGTCGGTTGCATTGGACCACGGCGACGTTGTTTATTTTACTGGCTATTACCGGTTTAAGTTTATTGTACGGCCGTGTTGTGTTGATCCCATTATTTGGTTATCCCGGATTTTCGGCTTATGCCACTGTCGCCAAATGGACACACAATGTGCTGGGACCGGTATTCATGGTGGCGTTATTTATCATTTTGATTAAGTGGTTTAAAGACAACTTGTTCACCAAAGTTGATATCCAGTGGTTTAAGGATTTTGGCGGTATGGTCGGCGACAAACATCCATCAGCCGGTAAATTTAATGGTGGTGAAAAAGTCTGGTTCTGGACACTGGCTACCGCCGGTGTGGCGCTGTGTTTCTCCGGTTTGGTATTGGATTTCCCTAATTTTGGTCAAGAGCGGGAAGTTATTATTGTCGCGCATCTAATTCATTTGCTGACCGCTTTATTACTGATGGCTTTTTCGCTGGGTCACATTTACATCGGCACGCTGGGAACCGAAGGTGCGCTGGAAGGCATGACCACCGGCCATGTTGATACTGCCTGGGCCGAACAACATCACGATCTGTGGCTGCAGGAAGTGCGCGAAAAACGTTTTAAATAGCGCAAATTGACGTCATAAAATGCTGCCCGGCATTTAATAAGTATCTTATAATCTTTTTTTAAGCCAGCTGTTAGCTGGCTTTTTTTGTGCCAAATTTGGGCAAGTGCACAATGATGAGGCAGTTGTTGCGCGAAATTTTGATCGATAGTCAATGAACGGCCTGATTTTGCATCGTTATAGTGCAAAGCTGATCGCATGCAGGGCCAAAGCCTGTAATAGTCTGAAACCTTCGTATCATAATGCTTGCCTAACAAAGATGAATCTTGCTTCACAAGCAACTACCGTCATGGTAGTTTCGTTGTTTTTTGATTGATGGCGCCGATGCCATCGCCAGCAGATTGTAAAGAGGCAAACATGAGCGGACAGCCTATCAGTGTCCACAAATCAGGCAAGAGCCTGAAAAAATCCAGAGCGGTTGGCAAAGGTCGCCAGGTAGACATGCAAGCCCTCGCCGAAGTGCAGGGTTTACTCGGTGATGAGTCACGACGTAAAGACTTGTTGATTGAGCATTTGCACAAGATTCAGGACACCTACAAACACATTTCAGCTGCGCATCTGGTGGCGCTGGCGCATGAGATGAAATTATCCCGTGCTGAAGTCTATGAAGTTGCCACTTTCTATCATCATTTTGATGTCATTAAAGAAAACGAAACCCCACCGCCGCAATTAACGGTTCGGGTCTGTGATTCGATGACCTGTGAAATGCTCGGTGCCAATCCACTGATTGAATCGCTGGAGCAGGGCATGGGGGATCAGGTACGGATCCAACGGGTTCCCTGTATTGGCCGTTGTGATAAAGCGCCTGTCGCAGTGGTTGGTATGCAACCGGTTGAGTTTGCCAATACCGATAAAGTCGCCGCTGAAGTTGCTGCCAACAATATTGATCCGGAAGATCTCGAGCCAATTCGTTTTGAAACCTATGTTGATCAGAACGGTTATCAGATATACCAACAGTGCGTTAACGGGCTCATTTCCGTTGAAGACGTGTTGAGCAAAATGGAAGATTCCGGCTTGCGCGGTCTGGGCGGCGCAGGTTTCCCGGTCGGCCGTAAATGGCGCATCGTCCGTGATCAACCGGCGCCAAAATTGATGGCTGTCAATATCGACGAAGGCGAGCCGGGTACCTTTAAAGACAAATATTATTTGGATCGCGATCCACATTGTTTTTTGGAAGGCATGCTGATCGCCGCCTGGGCAGTGGGCATAGACGAAATTTATATTTATCTTCGCGATGAGTACGCGGCAATTCGTGAAATGCTCGAAGTTGAACTGTTTAAGCTGGAAAGCCATCCGCCAGTTCCCAACCTGCCCAAAATCTATTTACGTCGCGGTGCCGGCGCCTATATCTGCGGTGAAGAGTCGGCGATGATTGAGTCCATTGAAGGTAAACGTGGCATGCCTCGTTTGCGGCCACCCTATGTCGCGCAGATCGGTCTGTTTGGCAGGCCAACGTTGGAACACAATATGGAATCGCTGTACTGGGTGCGCGATATTATCGAAAAAGGTCCCGAGTGCCTGACCAAACATGGCCGAAATGGTCGTAAAGGGCTGCGTTCCTTTTCAGTCAGTGGCCGTGTTAACAAACCCGGTGTGCATTTAGCACCTGCCGGTATCACTTTACGTGAATTGGTTGATGAATATTGTGGCGGCATGTTGGATGGCCACAATTTATATGGCTATTTTCCAGGTGGTGCCTCCGGTGGGATTTTGCCGGCATCTTTAGCTGATGTACCACTGGACTTTGATACCTTGCATGAATATGGCTGTTTTAGTGGTAGTGCCGCGGTCATCGTGTTTTCCGATCAAGATCGGGCGCGGGATCTGGCTGTTAATGCCATGCGTTTCTTTGAAGATGAATCTTGTGGTCAATGCACACCTTGTCGTGTGGGCACATCAAAAGCAGTGAATTTGATGCAACAACATAAGTGGGATGAAAACCTGCTCGAAGAATTGTCTCAAGTCATGGTCGATGCCTCAATTTGTGGTCTTGGCCAGGCAGCGCCTAATCCGCTTCGCAGCGTTATTAAGTATTTCCCAGAGGAGCTGAAATAATGGCCTCGCAACTGCAAGAACAAGTCGAACTGGTGCAATTTTCACTCAATGGCAAGAGCATCAGTGCCCGCGCTGATGAAACCCTTTTACAGGTCGCGCAGCGTGAAGGTATTGAAGTTCCGAATCTGTGTTATTCCGAGCGTCAGGGTCAAGATGGCAACTGTCGTTCCTGCGTGGTCGAAATTGAGGGTGAGCGGGTTTTAGCTCCATCATGCTGCCGTTATCCCGCCCAGGATATGAAAGTGCAAACCAATAGCGATCGGGCTTTGCACTCACAAAAAATGGTGCTGGAACTGCTGAAAGCAGATGTCTCAGAACAACCGCATACCTTGAATTCAGAGCTCGATTACTGGGCTGGTAAACTCAATGTCAGCACACCGCGCTTTAAATCACGCAAACAACCCAAAGCCGATCTGTCACACCCGGGCATTGCCGTCAATATGGATGCCTGTATTCAGTGCACCCGCTGTGTGCGTGCCTGTCGTGATGAACAAAATAATGATGTTATCGGCCTGGCTCGGCGTGGACATCACACCGAGATCGTCTTTGATTTAGATGATCCGATGGGCGAAAGCACCTGTGTTGCTTGTGGGGAATGTGTTGAAGCCTGCCCAACGGGCGCCTTGATGCCAGCCAATGAAGTCGGCATGGTGGTGCCTGACAAACAGGTGGATTCAGTTTGTCCGTATTGTGGTGTTGGTTGCCAGCTGACCTATAACGTTAAAGACAACAAAATTCTCTACGTCGAAGGTCGCGATGGCCCGGCGAATCATGGCCGTTTATGTGTCAAAGGCCGCTATGGTTTTGACTATGTACATCATCCACACCGACTGACTAAACCTTTGATCCGCCGTGAAGGCGTGCCGAAACATGCGGATTTTGAATTTGATCCTAATGATTTGGATAAGGTTTTCCGTGAAGCAACTTGGGAAGAAGCATTAGCCAAAGCCAGTGAAGGTTTTATGGGCATTCGCGATAGTTTAGGCCCTAATGCGCTGGCCGGTTTCGGTAGCGCCAAAGGCAGCAACGAAGAAGCCTATTTATTCCAGAAGCTGATTCGTACCGGCTTTAAAACCAATAACGTCGATCACTGCACCCGTTTATGCCATGCCTCATCGGTGGTGGCACTGCTCGAATGTTTAGGCTCAGGCGCGGTATCGAATCCGGTCGCCGATGTCGATGAAGCAGACGTTATTGTATTGATTGGTGCTAACCCGACCGTTAACCATCCGGTGGGTGCGACGTGGATGAAAAACGCTATTCGTAAAGGTACCAAGTTGATCCTGATGGATCCGCGCGGCACCGAATTATCCCGTGAAGCGACTTATCAATTGCAATTTAAACCAGGCAGTGACGTGCCGATGCTGAATGCCATCATGCATGTCATTGTGGAAGAAAATCTGGTCGACGAATCCTTTATTGCCAGTCGTACCGAAGGTTTTGAGTCGATGAAAGATCATCTCAAAGCCTATTCACCGGAAGCGATGTCGCCGATTTGCGGTATTCCGGCCGAAACGCTGCGCGATGTGGCCCGGTTATATGCAAAATCCAAAGCGTCGATGATTTTGTGGGGCATGGGGATTTCTCAGCATGTTCACGGTACTGATAACGCACGCTGTCTGATTTCGCTGGCATTGATGACCGGTCAGATTGGTCGTCCCGGCACTGGACTACATCCTCTGCGTGGTCAGAATAATGTCCAGGGTGCATCGGATATGGGTCTGATCCCGATGGTATTCCCGGATTATCAGCCGGTCGGCGATAACACTGCCCGAGAGTATTTTGAAAAACTCTGGAACAGCCCGCTGGATCCGAATCCGGGCCTGACCGTTGTTGAAATCATGGATGCCATTCATGCCGGCAATTTAAAAGGTTTGTATGTCATGGGTGAAAACCCGGCGATGTCAGATCCTGATGTTAACCATGCCCGCCAGTCATTGGCCGAATTAGATCTGATGGTGGTACAGGATATCTTCCTGACCGAAACGGCCTATCTTGCTGATGTTGTCTTGCCGGCTTCTGGCTTTCCGGAAAAAACCGGTACCTTCACCAATACTGACCGGCAAGTACAGCTCGGTCGTCAGGCGTTGGCCCCACCGGGTGATGCCCGTCAGGATTTGTGGATCATTGAACAAATCGCTAAAGGTATGGGCCTTGACTGGAATTATCAGCATGTTTCGGATGTGTTTGCTGAGATCCGTAAAGCCGTGCCGCATATGGCAGGGATTACCTGGGAGCGTTTGGAAAGAGAAGGCGCTGTGGTTTACCCATGTTTTAACGAGGGCGATCCCGGTGATGCCATTATCTTCAAAGAAGATT
Source organism: Methylophaga sp. (assembly GCA_035704795.1). Taxonomy (GTDB): domain Bacteria; phylum Pseudomonadota; class Gammaproteobacteria; order Nitrosococcales; family Methylophagaceae; genus Methylophaga. The sequence continues at coordinate 6,934 of DASSWO010000192.1, forward strand.
TCCCACGCGAAAATGGTCTCGGTAAATTTGTTCCGGCCGATATCGTGCCGCCAGACGAACGGCCTGATGCCG
>DASSWO010000236.1:0-6830 GCA_035704795.1 Methylophaga sp.
CTGTGGATGGCTTTATTCGGTGAAAATCAAAGGGGTCAGACACCATCGATATTTAACGGTGTGTGCTCTGGATTCCCGCCTTCGCGGGAAAGACACCTATTTCATCTTTGTGGTTAATTTTATAAATTCTTATTTTCACAAAATTGAATCTGCGGCCATCTGCGGATGGCTTTATTCGGTTAAGTAGATTGCTTCGGCAAAAAACGCCTCGCAAAGACGGTCTTATATAAAACGTTGTGCCTCTTTGGTTAATTTTTTTATATATTTCAGTTGCTTATCACTACTTTTTGGTGCGATTATATTCACACGGATATTTATATTCGTGGTTGTAAAAGGCAGCAGTTGGATGCTTTACTATCACAGACACATTTGCTGACGTTTGGTCTGGATGAGGCTAAATTAGCGGCGCGCATTCACGCTGAGTAGGAAACCATCGGCAAGATAATTAGCGCTTCTGATGTGTTGATCGCGGCTTCGGCGATATCGGTTGCCGGCAAACTGGTCACACATCATCAAAAAGAGTTTTCGCGTGTTGCCGGACTGATAACAGAAGACTGGTATTAGTCGATAGAGTGAATTATGAAAATCAAATATTATTTAACCGCCATCAAAACAACACTGGATCAACACGCTGAAGAAGTCGCTGCACTGGATCAGGCGATTGGTGATGGCGATCATCTGATTAATCTGCAACGTGGTTTGGATGCTTTAATCAAACAAGCTGATGAATTGGACGCGATGGATCTCTCTGCCGCATTCAGCAAAATCGGCATGACGCTGATGTCAACGATGGGCGGCGCTTCCGGTTCATTGTTTGGATCGATGTTTGTCAGCATGGGCAAAGTCGCTAAAGATAAACCGGTGAATTTCGCTAATATGGTCGCCGTGTTTACTGCCGGTGTAGCGTCGGTCAAAGCCCGCGGAAAAGCAGAACTCGGTGAAAAAACGATGCTTGATACGCTGCTGCCGGCTGTCAGCAGCCTTCAGAAAAGTATTGATGAGAATCAATCACTTGAAGCCGCATTGGGCAATATGAAACAAGCCGCTGAAGCCGGGATGTTATCAACCAAACAGATGCTGGCAACCAAAGGCCGGGCTTCATTTCTTGGCGAACGCGCTCGTGGTCATATCGATGCCGGTGCCCGAACCAGCCAGCTGATGGTGTCTGCAATTGCTGATGTGATACTGGAAAAAAAATTAGAATAAATCCGCAGATTACGCAGATGAACGCAGATTTAAAACTAACCTTTTATGCTGCAGACTTTTAGAACCAAAGTTGAGCAGAATTGCTTTGTTCAGGCTGGATGCTTTGAGGTAGTTAATGACTTGCGCCTCCTCGTTTCCTGAAATGCTTTGTAAAGCTTTTAATTTCACAATGACAGAACCGTAGCACAAGAAGTCAGCCTTAAAGAACGTTTTAAGTTGTCTTGTTCGATAATGAATTGGTAATAGGTTTTCTCGAACGTAAGGTATTCCACTTAGTTGAAATTCAATTTCAAGCGCTTCCTGATAGACCGATTCCAGAAAACCTGATCCAAGCGCTGAATGAACAGCCATTGCTGCACCGATAATCTCGTATGTCTGCATATCCTTTTGCATAATCTGCGTCCATCTGCGTAATCTGCGGATAAATTAATAGGTTTTACTTTGTGCCCTCTGTGCCTCTGTGGTTAATTTGTTAACACCCCCAACGCACAGCGGCGGTATGTACAGGCGCATCCCAGAGTGCAGTCATTTCGTCATCAAGCAAGGTCAGCGTCACCGAGCACCCAGCCATATCCAACGATGTGGTGAAATTACCAACCAGCGAGCGATGAATTTCAACGCCTTTGTCTTGCCAATATTTGGCAGCAATATCAAACACCAGATACAGCTCCATCAATGGCGTGGCACCAAGACCATTAATATGCAACAAGACTTTTTGACCGGCTTTGGGTTGTAATTCTTTATCAATGGTATGGGCAAGTTGTTTTACCAATTCATCAGCGGATGCTAAAGGCACGATTTCCCGGCCCCGTTCACCATGAATGCCGACGCCCATTTCAATTTCGTTATCAGCAATGGTAAAAGTCGGTTTACCGGCTGCAGGTACGGTGCAACTGCTTAAAGCCAAGCCCATTGAAGCCATGTTTTTAGCAACTTTATCGCCTAACGCTTTGCAAGCCGCCAGATCCCGGCCTTGTTCAGCCGCTGCACCGACGATTTTCTCGACAATTAAAGTACCGGCTACACCGCGACGGCCTGTGCTGTGATCTGCCGGTAAGGCGACATCATCGGCGACCAAAACGGTCGCGTTTTCAGATTCGAGCATTTCTGAAGCGATCTCAAAATTCATGACATCGCCGGCATAATTTTTAACGATAAACAAAACGCCAGCGCCATTTTCAACTGCTTCAGCGGCTGCCAGCATTTGATCGGGGGTTGGCGAGGTAAATACTTGACCAGGACAGGCTGCATCTAACATGCCTTTGCCCACGAGGCCGGTATGTAAAGGTTCATGGCCACTGCCGCCCCCCGAAACCAATGCCACTTTAGGCTTATCAGTCAGGTTTTTACGTTTTACAAATCGGGGATTGGCATTAAAACTGATAATATCCTGATGCGCTGTTGCAAAACCATTCAGGCTTTCGTCGAGCAACGTTTCTACATCATTGATGATTTTTTTCATGGTGCCTTTCCTTATAAATAATGCTTTTTACAAACTGGCTTTGAGTGTCTCGGTTACCGCGCGAATATCCGGCAAAATCCAGTCTGGTGCATAGTCCACTTCGGCGATATCCGCTTCGCTGGATACGCCAGTCAACACCATCAAACTGCGCATACCGGCGTTAACGGCACCGAGAATATCGGTATTTAAACGATCCCCAATCGCAATGGTGTTGTGCTGATCGGTACCCAGAATTTCAAACGCCTGTTGATACAAAATGGGTTCTGGTTTACCAATCACGGTCGGGGTTTGACCGGTTGCGGCAGTTAGCGCGGCAAGTACACCGCCATTGCCCATCACTTCCCCCAACTCAGTTGGCAACGTGGTATCAGCGTTGGTGGCATAGAATGCCGCACCGGCGCGGATATTGAGTGTTGCGGTGGCCAGTTTATCCCAGGTTAATTTACGATCCAGCCCGGACACGACAATATCGGCACCTTCATTATTGATACCTTTATCGGGTTGGTTAACCTGATATAAATCAGTCAGAATAAAACCTTGTTTTTGCAGGGGTTCGGTCAGCCCTACTTCACCGATGACATACACTCTTCGCTGATTTTCGGGCAGATTTTCTTTTAAATATCGCGCAGTTGCCATGCTGGATGTAAGAATTTCTTTTGCGGCCACCGCTACATCCATGCCGGCTAATTTATCAATGTATTGCTGTTGGGTCAGACTGGCATTGTTGGTGGCTAATACAAACGGAATTTTTAGCTTTCGTAAGGTCACAAAAAAGTCACTGAGTCCCCGCAAAGGCTTGTTGCCATGCCAGAGCACCCCGTCCATATCAATTATAAGGCCGCCGATATTACTGATAGTTTGTGTCATAAAAATACTCAATCTGCCTGAAAACCGGCAATTTACGCCGGGCTGTAATTGAGGCAAAGCCTCGCACAATTGAATTCACCCTGTCCAGGGAGGGCTTATTTATCTTTCATATCCACCATTGCTGGTGGCTATTTTTGTGTCCGGCAAGGCGGAAAACCGCGCAGTGTAGTTGTTCTACATAAGCGATTGACAAATGGGTCTGGAACCCATTTGAACAGCTTCACTGGCCGCGAAGCGGTGAAATACAGGGATGTTATTTCATACAACGCGGCCGGCCGTAAAAATAGTCCCAGCCCTTTTGACTGCGCCAAAAGTGTGCACTATGCCGTAAAAATTGACAGGCCTAAAGCATCTGCTTTATAGTCTGCGGGCGTATTTTCAACGTAAAACCATAAATTAAATCAATTTTTAGGAGCATGTCAGCATGGCAAAAGCACTTATTCAAATGGCTCTGGATTCTCTGGATTTCGACCAAACCCTCGCACTTGCAGAGCAAGTTGCCCCTTATGTCGACATTCTTGAAGTCGGTACCCCTTGCATCAAGTATAACGGTCTTGAGATCGTTACTGCGCTGAAAGCCAAATTCCCAAACAACCTGATCCTGGTTGATTTGAAAACAATGGATGCTGGCGAGTACGAAGCGACTCCTTTCTATGAAGCAGGTGCAGATATCTGTACTGTTTTAGGTGTATCAGATAAAGCAACAATGGGCGGCGTTATTAAAGCAGCCAATGCTAACAACGCAGAAGCGCAAATCGATTTGATCAGCGTTAAAGACAAAAAAGCTGTTGCAACTGAAGCGGCTAAAAACGGCGCGCAAATCATCGGTGTTCACACGGGTCTGGACGCACAAGCTGCTGGCCAAACACCATTTGCCGATCTGCAAGCAATCGCTTCATTGAACCTGGGTGTTCGTATCTCTGTTGCCGGTGGTCTGAACAAAGACACCATTCAGAAAACCGTTCAAGCTGGCGCGACTATCGTTGTTGTTGGTGCTGCTATCTACGGCGCGCCTTCTCCAGCTGAATCAGCAAAAGAACTGCGTGCATTGGTTGACGCTGCATAAGCGGAACCTGACAAGCACGCTATAAATTAAACGAGTGGCTACAAGCCACTCGTTTTTTTTATCAAAGTTCATTCACACCGGGTTAAGCGCACCAAATTAAGACAACGTATGTTGTAAGTTGGTGACAGTGGTCAAACCCAACGAAGCAGGTCTATAATAAAAGATCTACTGGTATGGGTTGGCTTGCCACAATAAACCTAAAATAGTAATTTACCCGTTGCACCAACCTCACTAACTGTTGGGCAGATGGGGTTCCAATAAAGGTAACAGGGGTATTTCTCATGAGTGATAAAGGTTTATTAGCGTCTATCTGCAGCTTTTTTAAAGGCTTGTTTTCATCATCTGACAGCAATGATTGCTGCAGTAAGGATGCTGCAAAAAAATCAGCGAACGATGGCCTGACAGGTGTAGAGCGTTATATCCGGAACAGAGCGCAAAATGGTCAGCAATTAACGGGGGTTGAAAGCTACGTCCGTAAAAAGATGAGCAACAACAGACCGATGACTGGCGTTGAGAAGTACATCCGTAAAAATGCCAATGGCAAGCCTATGACTGGTGTAGAAAGCTACATCCGTAGCAAAGCTTAAGCATTTATCACCAGTTCGACCTTCATCAGCGGTTTAGCGCTGATGAGTTATGCTCTGAAAACTGCCGGCCTGGGCCGGCAATTTTTACTGAGCACACCCAACAGTGACAGAACACTATTTTAATTAGCTACGAAAAAGGTACTCACATGGCGAACTTACTTGATCAACTGAAGCAAATGACCGTGGTCGTGGCCGACACCGGCGACATTCAAGCCATCGAAAAATACACGCCGCGCGATGCGACCACTAATCCATCGCTGATCACTGCCGCTGCGCAGATGCCACAATATCAAAGCATTGTTGATGATACGCTGAAAGCTGCCCGCCAATCTCTGGGGGATAATGCTGCAGCCAAAGAAGTCGCAACGCTGGCATTTGACCGTTTAGCAGTATCATTTGGTCTGAAAATTCTCGACATTATTCCGGGCCGTGTTTCAACTGAAGTTGATGCGCGTCTGTCTTATGATACTGAATCGACTATCGCTAAAGGTCGTGAAATTATCGCTCAATACGAAGCAGCCGGTGTTTCTAAAGATCGCATTCTGATTAAAATTGCTTCTACCTGGGAAGGTATCCAGGCCGCTGCGGTATTGGAAAAAGAAGGCATTCACTGCAACCTGACTTTGCTGTTCGGTCTGCATCAAGCGATTGCCTGTGCTGAAAATGGTATTACGCTGATTTCACCATTTGTCGGCCGTATTCTGGACTGGTACAAAAAAGACACCGGTCGTGATTCATATGCATCACATGAAGATCCGGGTGTTTTGTCAGTGACTGAAATCTACAGCTACTACAAAAAATTCGGTTACAACACTGAAGTTATGGGCGCAAGCTTCCGTAACGTTGGTGAAATCACTGAACTGGCCGGCGTAGATCTGCTGACCATTTCACCAGCCCTGCTTGATGAGTTGCAAAAAACTGAAGGCACGCTGGAGCGTAAATTGTCTCCTGAAGTTGCAGCTAAAGCTGATATTCAGAAGATCAATATGGATAAAGCCACGTTTGACAAAATGCATCAAGAAAACCGGATGGCTGCTGAGAAGCTGTCTGAAGGTATTGATGGTTTTGCCAAAGCGTTGGAATCATTAGAAGACCTGCTGGCTAAACGTCTGGCAGAACTGGAAGGCTAATCGCAGTTTATTAGCACCCGTCCCGCCGGTCATTTTACCGGCGGGACAACACAGTATCTTAGAACAGCATGCTGTTCTGATTGCTGATTAGAAAGTCCCACAATAAATACGGGATTATTTTTAAATTAATAGGAGAAAAAAACATGGCTGAAATTCAAATGGCTCTGGATTCATTGGATTTTGACGCAACTATGGCGCTGGCTGAACAAGTCGCTCCTTATGTTGACATCCTGGAAATCGGTACACCTTGCATCAAATACAACGGTCTGAAACTGGTTAAAGCGTTGAAAGCAGCTCACCCAGACAAGAAAATCCTGGTTGACCTGAAAACTATGGATGCTGGTGAATACGAAGCAACTCCTTTCTTCGAAGCTGGTGGTGATATCACTACTGTTTTGGGTGCTTCTGATATGGCCACCATCAGTGGCGTTATCAAAGCTGCTAACGCTAACGGTAGTGAAGCACAAGTTGACTTGATCGGTGTTGAAGATAAAGCGGCTGTTGCTAAAGAA
>DASSWO010000074.1:0-3318 GCA_035704795.1 Methylophaga sp.
ATAATCTCGGTCTAACTTATCAATTCACCGAGGCCACTCGGATTGGCGTCAGCTATCGTTCAAAAATCACCCATGATTTAGAAGGCGAAGGTCAATTCAGGGTACCAAATAATCCCAGTGTTCAGGCAGTCGCCACAAACACCGGTTTTCAAAATGGCGATGCCGAGGGCCAAGTCACCTTACCCGAGTCGGTTTCACTGGCCCTGCATCATCAAATTAATAGTCAATGGGCGGTGATGGCCGATGCCAGTTGGACTCGCTGGAGCCGTTTTAAAGAACTGGTTATCGAATCCGATGTACAGCGATTAAACTCAGAAAAGGCGCAGGATTGGGAAAATGCCATGCGTTATGGCCTGGGTCTTGAATATCAGCACAATGAAAAATGGGCCTGGCGCGCCGGGGTTGCCTATGATGAATCGCCAGTGCCTAACGCTCAGCGCCGCACGCCCCGGATTCCGGATACCGATCGAAAATGGGTCGCCTTTGGTGCCAGTTATGCCTATAGTGAAAACCTGATAATTGATGCTGCTTATGCACATTTATTTATGTCAGACAGCAAAATTGATGACCGTAATGAACAAGGTTATCGCCTCGTCGGCGAATATCAGACGCACGTGGATATTGTCGGCGTACAGATGCGCTGGATCTTCGATTAATTGAATAATGGATCACAACAGCAACTATATTTCACCCGAAACGGCTGGCAGCCTGCCCGGTCTGCTATTTGAACGACTACGGCGTAGTCCCAAACAAACGGCTTACCAATTTTTTGATGCTTCCAGTAATACCTGGCAAAAACTGAACTGGCACCAAGTCGGCTTTGAAGTTGCCCGCTGGCAACAAGCGCTGCTGGCCGAAAACCTGCAAGCTGGCGATCGGGTAGCGCTAAATCTGCGTAACTGCAAGGAGTGGGTGTTTTTTGACCAGGCAGCACTTAGCCTGGGTTTGATTGTCGTACCGCTCTACCCGGATGATCGGCCAGATAATATGGCTTTTATCCTGGAAGATGCCGATGTCAAACTGGTGTTGCTGCATTCCGGCCGTCAGTGGCAATTATTAAAAGCTGCGCTCAGTGAGCATCACGGCTTAAAAAAAGTCATTCTGCTTAATCCCGATCAAGCTGATCATGGCGAGATTACAACTGTCAGCAGCGATGATTTTCTCCGTCAACCTACCCGTCCATTACAACAAACACCGGTTGATGGCCATAAACTCGCGTCGATAATATACACCTCAGGCACCACGGGCCGCCCTAAAGGGGTCATGCTCAGCCATCATAATATGTTAGCGGTCGCTCATGGCAGTCTGCAGTTTTTTGAAATTTTCCCGGACGATGAGTTTCTGTCATTTTTACCGTTATCGCATACCTTGGAGCGCACGGGTGGCTATTACCTGCCAATCATGGCTGGTGCCAGTGTTGCTTATGCGCGCAGTATTGCGTCATTGGCTGAAGATATGCAGCAAGTTCAGCCGACCATTTTAATTGCCGTACCGCGAATTTTTGAGCGCATTCATGACCGAATGCAACAACAGCTCAGTCAACAATCCATTATCAAACGATTGATTTTTAAACTCACCGTCAATACCGGCTGGCAACGTTTCCAATGGCAGCAAGGCCGCCGGCGCTGGTCACCACAACAACTTCTGTGGCCACTGTTAAGTAAACTGGTGATTAATAAATTTCAGCAACGATTAGGCGGCAAATTACGTTTGGCAGTCAGTGGTGGTGCTGCCTTACCAGGCTATGCTGCCCGCTTATTTATCGGCTTACAGCTCAATTTATTGCAGGGTTATGGCTTAACCGAAACCAGTCCGGTGATCAGTGTTAATCCGCCTGATCGTAACGATCCGGCCAGCGTTGGTTTGCCGATTAAAGGAGTACGAGTCAAAATCGGTGAGCAGCAAGAGCTGTTAGTCAAAGGCCCGGGTAATATGCTGGGATACTGGAACAATCATAAAGCCACCGCACAAACGATTGATCCACAAGGTTGGTTACATACCGGCGATCAGGCACGTATTGGTGACAACGGCCATATTTATATTACCGGCCGTATCAAAGATATTTTAGTGTTAAGTAATGGCGAAAAAGTCCCCCCTGCCGATATCGAAGCAGCGATCCTGAGTAATGCCCTATTTGAGCAAGCATTAGTGGTTGGTGAAGGACACTCTCATCTGGCAGCTGTTTTGGTATTTGATGGTGAACGATGGCCAGAGCTGGCTCAGTCGCTGGGGCTAGATCCAATGCAAAACAGCAGTCTGGATGATAAAAAACTCCATCAGTACATCATTAAATTATTGCGTCAGTCACTGCATGAATTTCCGGCCTATGCACGGATCCGCCGGGTGAGTCTGAGCTTGCAACCCTGGACGATTGAAAATGGTTTATTGACGCCGACTTTAAAAGTTAAACGATCAGCGGTGATGGCCCGTTATCAACAGGAAATCAGCGCATTATTTAATAATAAGGACTAAGCCGAGGCCGCTAAATCGGCGGGCACCAGCTCCGGAATTTGTCGCATCACCGCTTCAACGGTATGAAAAGAACCAAAAATCAGTAATCGATCACCGGTATTCGCGCTTTGCATTGCCTGGTGATAAGCCTGTTCTACGGTTTCCTGCGTCGTAAACGTCGCATCTGGCACAGCGTTTTGTAGGCTATTCGCCAGCATTACTCCGCTCTGGCCACGTTCACCATCAAGTCCACCCAAAAACCAATGATTTACCGAATCGCCCAGGGCTTTGAAAACCGCAGCACTGTCTTTATCACGCAACATAGCAAATACAGCCAGTGTTTTGCCTTTACAAGGCGTTTCATTCAATACAGTGGCCAGATTTTCAGCGCCTTGTTGATTGTGCGTTACATCAAAAATACGTTGCACCGGACCCGGCAAAATTTGAAAACGCCCGTTGAGTTTAACCTGCTGCAAACCTTGCCGAATAGCCGCTACATTGAGTTTCGTCATCCCCTGCTCTACTAATAACTGCACTGCCATCAATACCGCAGCACAGTTCTGCAATTGATAACGGCCATGCAATGCCGGCATCGGTAAATCCATATATTTCTGCTGGGCAGATTGCCATTGCCAAGACCCGTCGGCGAGCTGAAACTGAAAGTCACGCCCCGCTGTAAAGGTAGGCACATTAAGATTTTGAGCAACTGTTAATACACTTTGCGGTGGTTGTTGTTCACTGCACACCAATGGCCGGTGGCTGCGTAAAATACCAGCCTTTTCCACACCAATTTTTTCGCGGTTATCCCCCAGCCATTGCATGTGATCCAAATCAATCGGTGTAATCAACGCCAGATCGGTATCAAAT
>DASSWO010000107.1:0-7641 GCA_035704795.1 Methylophaga sp.
TTGGTTGATATTTGCGGGTACGCTTTGTGTTTGCGGATCATTAACCAGTGTATTCACACTTTGAGTCAAGTCACCTATTTCGCGCAATAAGGTTTCTGTTTGCTGCATGTTTTCATCCATACCTTGCAAAATCGGCTCAACCTGCAAGGCGTTGAGTTTATCGAGCAGATTAGAAACTTTCAGCTCAATTTGCGCAAGGCCGGTTGGCGTTGTTGGGATCACCATTCGGTCTTCAAAGGTTTTCTTCTCATAGTTGGTTTGATCCGGCTGAAAATTCAAATCAACAAACAAAGCGCCCGTTAATAAATTGCCTGATTTTAACGAGGCACGCAGACCGTTGCCGAGCATGCTTTCGATTCGTTCACGCCATTCATCTAGATTGATTTTTTCCTGGCCACCAAGACGCTGGGGCTCCAGACGTATTAAAACTGGAATCGCAAAGCTTTCCCGATTGGGCCGCTCCGGTGAGGTAAAACGCCAAGGCACTTTACGCACCGTCCCCACTCGTATGCCACGAAATTCCACGGGCGCTCCCTCAGAAAGACCGCGAACAGTGTCTTCGACCAGTAACACATATTCCAGATAATCACTGTAAATACCCTGACGGGCACTTTCTTCATCCGGAAAAAGTTGATAAGTACGTTCGCTGCTGTCTTCGCTAGTGGTCTCTGTAACCGGTAAATCTGCCAGTTCACCAAAGGTCACACCACCACTGATTAAGGCTTCCAAAGAGGCAATATTGACTTCAATACCCGCAGAACTCAGTTCTAAATTAATACCTTTAGCGGACCAGAAGCGGGTATTAGGGCTAATTAAAACATCATAAGGGCTTTCAATAAATAATTGATGATTGACCTGAAGCGTATCTTTATCAAATTCAGCCGTTTCCACCCGTCCGACGGTATATCCCTGATAGGTGACCGGATCGCCGGTCCGCAGGGAGTTACCCAGTTGACTTATCAATTTGATGCGGATGCCATCGACCCCTTCCACTGCCACTGGTGGTTGATCCAATACCGAAAACTTCCGTTGCTGCTGTTCCGACTCACCCGGTTGTAATTGAATATAGGCACCCGATAATACGGTACCAAAACCGCTGATTCCTTCACGGCTGATGCGGGGTTTGACCACCCAGAAACGCGTGTCTTCAACTAAAATTTCTTCAGCATCATGATTAATGCGCGCCATAATCAGTGCATGGCTTAGATCTTCAGATAGTTTGACTTCTTCTACCAGACCAATATCGACATTCCGGGTTTTAATTTTGGTTTTACCAGCTTCGATACCTTCGGCATTAGACATGGTCAAGGTGATTAAAGGACCGGTGTGCCGATAATTGTCGACAATCAGCCAGACTCCAATCAACATTGCGACCACTGGAATAATCCAAATGGGCGAAAGCCGCGAAGCTTTCATCGGTTTGGCGCGGTGCAAATCGGTCGTTTTTGAAGTTTCGGCTGAACCGGTGTCACTCATGCAGAGCATCCTTAATGGTTGTAGACGAAGAGTCGGCAGGCTTATCCCAAATCAAACGCGGGTCAAAACTGATGGCTGCCAACATTGTTAATATTACCACTGCGGCAAAGGCGAGAGCGGCTGGCCCCGGATTAATCGATAACAAACTCCCGGCCCGGATAAGTGCCACTAAAACCGCCACCACAAATACGTCAACCATGGACCAACGGCCGATAAATTCGGTAATGCGATACAGGCGCACGCGGCTTCGATGACTGATTTCATTGTTTTTTCCAATGCGCAGACACAACCAGCCAAGCGCTAGAATTTTGCCGACGGGCACAATAATACTTGCCACAAAAATCACCAGCGCAATAGGCCAGGATCCGGCATTCACCATATCAACCACACCGCCAATAATAGTTTTTGGTTGCGTGCTGCCCAGCCGGGTGCTGTACATAATCGGGTAAACATTGGCGGGAATATACAGCACACAGGCCGTCAGCAAAAATGCCCAGGTTCGCTGAACACTGTGTGACAAACGGCGTTGTAAAATCTCCCCGCAACGCTGACAAAATCCTTTGTTAGCCTTCGGTAAATGCTGCAATAAACCGCAGGTTTTACAACTGGTTAAATGTTGAGATGCAGCAGTTTGTCCGGTTTGGCTGGCCTCAGGTGCCAGCGGTTCACCGGCAATAGCAAACCACATCCAATCATCATCCAAAGAACGCATAGTTAACAGTAGCAAAATGGCAAAACTGCAAAACGCCCAAAAGCCGACCTCGAGCGTAACATCAGCACCACCAGAAATTTTAAACAGGCTGACCAGCGCACCCACAATAAAAACATCGGCCATCATCCATGGATGCAAATGTTTCAAAGATCGGGCGATCACCCGACTGAAACGAAGTGGCTCGGCACGTAACAAACCCGTTTGCAGCCAAATCACACCAAGCAAATAAATGGCTGGCAAGATAACAATGGTTAATGCCACCAGAATGGCGATAAGCGGTTGGTCAAAACTGAGTAGTTGCGTGGCCGTCTGGCTCAGTTCAATTTGTTTGCCGATGCCAAAGAAGGTAAAGCTGACAAATGGAAAGCTAACTGATAAAACCAGCGCTAGCAGGGCGCTCAATGCTAGCGCCATACTTCGCTGTACCGGCCGGTAGTGACGTCTAACAAGGGTATGATGACAGCGAGGACAAACTGCGATTTCACCCGGACGCAGTGCGGGTAAAGCGATTACCCAGTCACATTCCTGACAAGCACGCAAGCGTCTGCGACTGGTGCGGGATTCTGGCGAACCCGATTCAATTTCTTCGATAGCAGGTTTGGTTTGCTGATCGCGCAAAGCAACGTTCCTGATGAAAATTCAATCCATTATAACGCGGCAATACCCAAGATTTTTGCGACGTTGCTCGCGTTGTCGGCATTGTTAAACTGCGTCAGACTTTTTTGACAAATTGTGATTTCAGCTTCATGGCACCGATTCCATCAATCTTACAATCGATATTGTGATCACCGTCAATAAGGCGAATGTTTTTCACCTTAGTACCGACTTTGACGACCAGTGATGAGCCTTTGACTTTTAAGTCTTTAATGACTGTCACCGTATCACCGTCCTCTAACACACTGCCATTGGCATCATGAATTTGTTCAGGTGCGTCATCAGTCGCGACAACATCTTGTACTGGCCATTCGTAAGCACACTCGGGGCAAATTAACAGGGTGCCATCCTGATAGGTGTATTCAGAATCACATTTGGGGCAGTTTGGCTGTGTTGGCATCGGTTACTCTTTGGCTTAGGTTTATCTAAGCCATTGTATTCGAATAGGGATGACGCTGTTGTTTAATCAATTGACAACAAGATGTTTTTAATCGCTGCCATAAGCGACACAGCTAAATCTAAACTAATGCGTCTTTAATCATTAAGTCGCCCTGATATAACGGGATGATGTGATTAATGGTGTTGTCGTGAGTCAGACAATGGCTGATGCATTGTGCTACATCGGCGCGGCTGATAAACCGCTGTGTCTTATCTTCAGATCTTTGTGTGCTGATTTTGCCGGTCGCTGGCGCGTCAATCAGTTTACCCGGTCGCAAAATAGTAAACGGCAAGCCACTGCCCAGCAGATATTGATCGGCAAAATGTTTACAGACGTTATAGTGTTTAATGGCGGGGTTACCATTCTCGGGATCGCCGGCATTCTGGGCGCTGACCATAATAAATTGCGTCACTTTATGTTTCACGGCCATTTCCACCGCTTTGCAGGCACCCCATAAATCCACCAGGATCGTTTTATCAGCACCAGTTTTGCTGCCGCTACCAGCAGTAAACACCACCTTGTCGCAATCGTGAAAGGCTTCGTCAGATAAAGGCTGTTCCAAATCGGCAATGATTACTTCAACGCCCATCTTTTGGAAATAATCAGCTTGTTCGGGCTTACGGATCATTGCCCGGACAGGCTGTTGTTGTTCAGCCATTAACGATACTAATAATTTACCGATTTGACCGTTGGCACCGATAACCAATGTTTTTGCCACTTTTATCTCCTCGTTTTGCTTAGCGCGTTACCAAACGACAATGAATAATTCATCGCGGTTTCAGATGGACAAATTCAAACCAATTATTAAATCTAATGACAACCCATAAAGGTTAGTTTAGCGAGCTCAGGCTGATTCTGTAGGCTTCCCTGCCAAGGCAATTTGCCTTTGCGCCAGCAGCCAACCGAACAACATAAACACCAGCATACCGATAAGAATGGCGATAAAACTGATGCCATCATCAATTAAAAACCCCAGAATCGCCGGTGCAACACCGGTTGAAAATACCATCAAAGCCGATTTTACGCTGCGCACCCGACCCAGATGTTGTCGTCCCCAAAGGACGACCAATAAACTATCGACCACCGGTGACGACATGCCCAGAGAAATACCCGCACCAATCATCAAAATCAAAACTCCAGCACTACCCCCGACGATAATCGCAGCGATGATTGCTAACGCAAACGGTAATAAATACACCCGTGCTAACAATGACACCCCCCATTCATCAATCCAGCGGCCGCCCATTAAGGAGCCTGGAAACCTTGCCAGTCCCATTGCCATCAAGCCCAGTGCATAAGCGGTTGTCGTGGCATTTAAATCACTGGTCATTTGTGCCTGATAAATAAAAATCCCGGTCAACGTTACCGGTAAGGACATGGTCAATGGAATGATCTGCCAAAACCGCCATTCTCGCAGCGGGTTAGGCCCCTGAATTTTATTACCGCTGGCATCACGTTGAATGACGGGGGCGACCGGCCACGGCGAAAAAATAAATAACAAAAGCCACATCAAAGCGATTAATAACGCAACGGCCCACCAGATTTGTTGCCAGCTTAACCAGCCAATCAAGATAGCTAATAAAGGCGGTAGTAAAATTTCGCCAAATGGCATACCCAGACTCACTAAACCCAGCGCCCGACCACGATTAACAGTAAATTCACGGCCAGCCAGCGTGCTGCCAAAATGGGTCATTAGTCCCTGACCACAGAGGCGCACCAGACCCAGCCCAAGGATGGCTGTGATGAGCCATGTCGACAAGGTCAGCAAGGCAACGCCAGTCAGTAAAGCCGTTAACACCAAAAATGCATAACGGCGGGGCGCGATCCAATCGAGCTTGGCACCAAAGTGCATGACCAGAAAGCCGCTCACCATAGTGATACCGGCATATACGCTGCCAAATTCACCTGCCGATAAATTCAGACTTTGGGCAATATCTTGCTGAAACAGGCCAATAAAAAAACTCTGGCCAAGATTGCCACTGAATAAGGCTATAAAGCTGATTGCCAACAGCCCAAAATGCTGACGAATTAACAACCAATAGCCGGATTTTGATTCGTTATCCATGTGTTTTCTTCATTTGCGGTGCTTAAATAATCGCGGATTACTGCGAATAAATCGTTCGATCATGCGTTCCAGAAAAGAGCCATCATCCGTTGTTTTGATATAACCATAACCCAGAACACTGATGATCAGAGCGCCAACGGCGTCAACCATCAGATCCCACATGGTGTCGGTCAAACCTGAATAGTCGCCAAACATCGGTTTTTGCATATTCATACCAAACACTGAATCCATGGCAAATTCAAAAATTTCCCATAGAGCACCGATACCAAGCGCGAATAAAAACGCAAAAAATGCCACAAATCCCGGTCGCATATGCAACTCAACCCGCTCACTTTCATTGAGCACATACACCAGTAAAAAGCCGATGATGCCCAGCAAAAAGCCGGAGCTGGTATGCAGCACAATATCCCACCACCAGAATTTGGTGTAATAGCCATGTACTTCACCCAGAAATACTGCCGCAAAGACAAAACCGATGGTCAATAATTGAAATTCGGTCGGAATACGCAGTTGAAAATGCCGGGCCAAAAATAACGGATACAAACTGATCATAATAATCGCGGTGATAATCACCACATTCAACCATTGTTGTTCCCAAATAGCACCGGCTAGCCCCAGTACCAGAATACCCTGCAATATTAAGGTTAACCGTTTATAAAACGAGTCATCGGCCATCAGGATCTCCAAAAATACTTCAGCAACTCGTACGTGATGCTATGGTCATTAAGTCTATCCTAGCAACAAGGACCGTATCAGGTGCTTCGTCATGTTTTGTTATGCCTTACTTTTTTGGCTTTGCCGGTACAGGCTACTGATCTGAGTTTGCTGACAAAACCCGGCTATGCCTTATTGCTCAGGCATGCACTCGCCCCTGGTGTTGGCGATCCAACGGGTTTTCAGCTTGATGATTGTGCAACACAACGTAATTTATCTATGCAAGGCCGTCAGCAGGCCCGCCACATTGGCCACCAGTTGCGAGCAGCCGGGATTAAAAAAGCAGTGGTCTATAGCAGCCACTGGTGTCGCTGTCTTGAAACCGCTGAATTATTGGGCTTTGGCGAGCCCCAGCCATTGTCAGCAATAAATTCATTTTTCCAATCCAAAGATCCTAATGCCAAAACCAAAGCGACCAAAGCGTTTCAGCAACATTTGATTTCAGGACGACATCAAACAGCCCGGATTTATATCAGCCATCAAGTGAATTTATCAGCTTTGCTCGGCGGTTTTGCCGCATCAGGTTCTGGTTATCTGATTTATATCACTGAGCAGGGGGATATTGAAATAATCAATGAATTTTCAATAGATTAGCGGCAGCAAAGTGGCCGTCCGTTTGAAGCCTGTAGTCTGAATTTGTATAATGATTGCGTACAATTGTTCTGCACGACCCAGCTAAAACTTAAATTCACATGGAGAGTTTTGTGCACTTAATCGCCCTTAATCGGACTGCTAAACTGGTATTTTTCGCTGTTTTATTCGCATTCTTTTTTGCTTTTGCATCTTTGGTACAGGCAGGACAAGCTGATGTTGCTCCCGCTGATAACACTGAGAGTCACCCCTCTTATGAAGCGCTTGCTGATGTACTGGAAAATCCCGAATCCCGCCAACAGCTGATTGACGAATTAAGGTCAATGTCCGGAAAAACAGATGCTGAGGGTCGTGACGCAAAGTCTGATGAATCTGTTGAAGAAGGTTCATCTTTTGCACGGCAAATTGCCGATAAAACCCAGCAAGTAGCACAAGACCTGGTTTCAACCATCAGTAATAGTTTTGAGGCAGTCAGCAAGATTGGCTCGACAGAAAGTCAGCGCGACTGGGCACAACTGGTTACCGACTTAGTGCATTTACTGGTCGTCATTGCTGCAACAATTGGTGTTTTCTGGCTGGCGCGAGGCATTGCTTGCAAATTATTTACCAGAGCCAACAACTGGGCCGATGCTGACACCCGCAATCCGCTGATTCGCCGTGGTTTGGCGATAACAGTGTCAGTATTATTAGATTTATTAGTCGTTGCGCTGGCTTGGGTAGCCGGTTACGCCGTGGCACTTTTTGCCATTGGTGACGGCGGCGAGATGCAGTTAATTGAGTCTTTATATCTCAATGCCTTTTTGATGATTGAGATCTTCAAGGTCATGCTGCGTACTGTATTTTCGGTAAAAGATCCCGGGTTACGACCGTTGCCGATGAGCGCCGATACCGCAATTTATTGGCATAGCTGGTTGAATCGACTGACCAACTTTATTGGTTACGGTGTTTTGCTGGTGGTACCGCTCATTAGTAATTTATTTTCTCCGGCGG
>DASSWO010000110.1:0-7045 GCA_035704795.1 Methylophaga sp.
TATTCGACTGTTCTTGCAGATAGGCTTTTAATAACCGGCCGGTACCACTCCCTGATTCACCGCCAATCAGCGACAAGCCAGACAACAACTCACGCGTTGCCGATGGCAATGACGCCAGTGGATGTTTTTTGGGCGTAATCAAAACCAACGGTTCTTCTTTCCACAGTAAGGAATCAAACGTCGGTGTTGGCTGCCACCATTCCATCAGCGCAATATCCAATTCAGCATTAAGCAATTTATCGGCAATACGCGGATTGGCATCAATCATCAGCTGCAAGTCATCATCAGGCTGATCCTGCATATATTGGTGAACATAAGGTTGTAGCAAATAAATACCAATATTAGAGCTGGCACCCAGTCGGGTTTGCTGGTGATTAACTGCAAGCATCGCTTGTTCGCTTATCCGCAGCAGACTTTCTGCATAAGGCAATAATCTTTTACCGGCTGTGGTCGGCAGACAAACTGTCCGGCTACGCTGAATAAGCGCTTCACCGAGTTGTGCCTCCAATTTCTGGATGTGCTGGCTCAGTGTTGGCTGAGCCAGTCCCAGTTGTCTTGCCGCATCCTGAAATTGGCCGCTTTGCAGCACTGCGACCAGCGAACGTAACCACGTTAAGTTCAACATACGGCAGCAGATTGCTGACGTACTTGGTTCGCCGGATCCAGCGGTTGTTCACCCTGTAATACCCGCAGAATATTTTCAGCCGCACGTTTTTCGATTGCCAGCCGAATGCTGCTGACTGCCGAGCCAATATGCGCCGTAAAAAATGTATTTGGTTGGGCTAACAGTCTTGGGTCGATGGCCTGTGGACGGTCGTCGAGCGCCCAATCCTCCATTTCAAAAACATCGGCGGCATAGCCCCCCAAATGACCATTTAATAAGGCATCCAGCACAGCCGCCTCATCCACAACTGAACCACGACAGGGATTGATTAAATAGGCGCCTGGTTTCATTTGCTGCACACGCTCAAGATTCATGGTGTGCAGCGTATTGTCATTTAACGGCAAAGCCAGAATCAAAATCTCAGCTTGACTAACTACTTGGCGAATCGGCAAATATTGGCAACCAAGCGCCGCTTCCCGGGCCTGGGGTAAAGGCTGTACATCGGTATATAACAAGTTGGCATCCCATCCTGACAGACGTTTTACAATCGCCTGACCAATTGCGCCCATGCCGATAATACCTATGGTTGTACCTTCAATGCCGAGGCCATAAAACTGCGGTCGCCACCCCTGAAAATAGCCGCTGCGAACATGATCATCGGCAGCGCGCATATTGCGGATCAAGCCCACCATCAGGCCAATTGTCAGTTCGGCAGTTGGCACTGTTAATAAATCAGGTACAAACGTCAGCCAAACACCACGCTCGTTAAAAGCATCAACCTCAAAATTGTCATACCCTTTAAGCGCTGCGCCGACCACTTTTAAGTTAGGACACGCAGATAAAAATGCAGCATCAATCCGATCCGGCATAAAAGCCATCAAAGCATCGGCATCTTTACTACGGCGAATAACTTCACTTCGCGGCAAGCTGGCACTGGTCTGGTTAGTCACGAGCTCACATTCAGATGCCAGCATCGCCAATACTTCATCGTGTACACGATGAGTGATTACGACTTTTGGTTTCATATAAGTCCCTTTATTTAAATACTTTGCGTAAATAACCACTCAACGCATCAACCAACGTCACCATCAGCAAAATCACCAACAAAATGGCAAGTACTTCCTGGTATTGCATGATCCGCAGCGAGCCCATCAGCTCAAAGCCGATACCACCTGCACCGACCATGCCCATGACTGTTGATGCCCGGAAGTTATATTCCCAACGGTAAATCGACACGTCAGCAAACTGTGGCATCACCTGTGGTAACACGGCGTGATACAGCACCTGCATTTTTGTGGCACCGGCTGCTGTAGCCGCTTCCACCGGCGCTTCATCAACGTGTTCAATCGCCTCGGCAAAGAATTTACCGACCATACCAATTGAGTGCAGGCCTAATGCCAACACCCCGGGCAAGGCGCCAAAACCAACGGCGGCAACAAAAATAATCCCCATAATCAGCTCAGGCACGCTACGCAGCGAATTGAGGATCACCCGCGACACCTGAAAAACCAGCGGATGCGGTGACGTATTTCGCGCAGCCAGAAACGCCAGCGGTATCGAAAAAATCACTGCCATGGCCGTGCCGGCAATACTCATTGCCAGCGTATCTAACAGCGGTAAAAACCAATCACGGACATTGGTAAAATCCGGCGGGAAAGATTCACTAGCCAAGGTGCCAATCGCCGGCAAACCTTGGGCTAACTTTTCAAAATTCAGCAGATCGACATACCAGCTGGCCAGCAAAATGATGGCCATAACGGCCATCACTTGCAGGGTTTGTTTTTGCCAGCGCTGACTGTATCGTTTCAGTAAATCTTGCTCAGCAGTAGCTTGTAAGCTCATGACCTTTCCTTACATCGCGGCCAAATCAATTTTCAGCAATTTGCCCATCTCACGTATCACGTCATAATCAGCATCGGTAATTGGCGCAAAACCTTCGGCTTTAAAAGCTGCCAATACTTCAGGATCTTTGAGGCTAATAAAGGCATCTTTGATTTTGGCTTTCAAATCCGCATCCAGGTTAGAACGCATTGCCCAAGGGTATTGTGGAAACGGCTTACTGTGGCCGATAACTTTGACCTTGTTTTTATCAATCAGGCCACGCTCGATGACATAGTTGAAAATCACTTCTGATAAACCACCCGCATCGGCATTACCGTTTGCAACGTTGACCGCAACGGCATCATGAGTACCAACAAAATGCTGTTCATAGTCAGTTTCAGCTTCGATACCCGCTTGTTCCAGTAATACCGTTTTGGGAATCAAATGGCTGGATGTTGAAGCACGGTCGCCATAAGCCATTTTTTTGCCTTTGATATCGGCATAAGCGTTAACGCCTGAGTCGGCGTTGGCAATAATGACTGAACGGTAAGTTGGTACACCATCAATGACCATGGCAGCAAACGGCTCGATATCACTTTTGGTTTTCGCCAGCACATAAGACAACGGACCAAAATAAGCCAAATCAATACGACCAAAACGCATCGCTTCAATCATTGATGAATAATCAGTGGTGACGATCAACTCAATGTTTTTGCCCAGTTTTTCTTCCAGATAATCTTTTAACGGCTGATTACGTTTAATTAATTCAGAGGCGTTTTCATCCGGCAGTAAGGCAACTTTCAGCGTGTCAGGATCGGCATCGGCGGCAAAAGCTGAGCCGGTTGCTGTCAGCAGCATTGATGCCGCCAGCAATAAGGATTTCAAAAATTTCATCAGGCAATCTCCAGTTGAGTAGCAGTTTTTGACGGTAAACGATCGGTTGCCGAAGGCTCGGCCGGCTTTGTTTTCGAGGTTTTTTTGAGTTTGGTTGGGGCTTCTTGGTAAATTAACGCCAGTTGGGTATCGTCAAGCTGTGCCGGTGTGGCATCAAATACAACTTCGGCATTGGCAAGGCCAATAATGCGATCGGCAAAATGCCGGGCATATTCCAATTGATGTAACGACACCACGGCGGTGATGCCATCTTCTGCACAAATTCTTTTCAATAAGGTCAGGACTTTTTCCGAGGTAGCCGGATCCAAACTTGCCACCGGCTCATCAGCAAGAATAATGTCGGGTTGCTGCGCCAGCGCCCGGGCAATGCCCACCCGTTGTTGCTGACCACCCGACAATTGATCGATGCGACTTAATGCTTTATCGGCCAGACCCACACGATCCAGACAATGCAGCACCAGTTGCACATCGGTTTTAGGCATCGGCAGCAGACTGCGCCAGAATCCGTGATACGCCAGCCGGCCGGTCAATACATTCTGCAAAGCACTGTGTCGCAAAATCAGCTGATGATGTTGAAACACCATAGCCGTTTTACGGCGGTGCTGACGCAGTTTTTTCTGGCTGTTTAATTCACCAAATTCATCTGAAATGACTTTGCCGCTGCTTGGCACCACCAGATGATTGAGCGATCTGAGTAAAGAGGATTTACCTGCACCAGACAGGCCCAGTAAGACCGTGAATTCACCCGGATTAAAATTGATAGACGTCTTACGAAGTGCTTCGATCCCCCCCGGGTACGTCACACCTAAATCACTGACTTTGAGGATTTCCTGAGGGGAAAGCTGCATCGTCATAACATCACCTTTTGCAATATATCTGCCCGCAGTATTGCGAGACACAATGGAGATGCTAGTCGCTGAAGATGACGCTTAAATGAAGTTTAGATGACCATTTGGTGACAAGAGGACATAAAAAAACCGCCAGCCCATAACAGGCGGCGGTTTAGATATCAGTGTATTTTTTTATTAGTCTAAATAGCTGCAGCAGTAATCAACCAGCTCGCTGATTTCGATATCAAACGAGGCATTGGCTGGCACATTAAAGGATTGACCGGCGACGATTTTAACCCAGTCGCTGGTGTCTTTAAGGCGGTATTGCAAGCGACCGGCCATGATTTCCATCAGTTCGGCTTGTTCGGTGCCAAAGGTGTAACTACCTGGCATCATAATGCCTAAGGTTTTATAACTGCCATCAGCAAAAGTTACTTTGCGGCTGGTGACTTTACCGTCGAAATAAATATTGGCTTCACGGGTCACCGTGACATTTTCAAATGTAGACATACAGGCCTTTTACTTAGGTTGATTAGATTGTTCCAGCTCCGAAACCCGGCGCTCCAGCGCTTCGAGTTTTTCGCGGGTGCGCAATAATACCTGAGACTGCACTTCAAATTCTTCGCGGGTGACCAAATCCAGCTTATTAAAGGTAGACGTTAAGCCGGCGCGGATATTTTTTTCGGCATCGTCACGCATTTGCGCGATGCCAGGCGGCAGTGCTTTATTGATGCTATCGATGATTTCATCAAACTTTTTGGGATCTATCATGGCGATTCCTTAATCAGGTCATGTGATTGCTATTGTACGACATTATGATATCGACTGAATGCCAGGCTCAGAGTTTGCCGACCAGCGCATTGCCCGTTATCCTGTAGACGTGTTTTATATCAGGAAATCCCATGTCTCAAATTGAAATGATTGCACTGTTAATTGTTGCCGTAATTATTGCGGCGCTGATTGGGTTTTTTATCGGCCGTCGGATGAATGTCGATAATCAGGACGCGATACGCCAGCTCAAATCTGAGCATGAACACCAACTGCAGGCAAAACAAGCTGAAATAGATGGCTATCATCACAAGGTTAATCAACATTTCGATAAAACAGCCAGCTTATTCGTCAATATGGCGGGTTCTTATAAAGACCTGTTTGATCACCTGTCAGCAGGCTATGACCAACTCGGCGAACTGGGCATGGATAAAAGACTGCCAGAACGCGCCGGCGCTTTATTAGATGGCCCGGAAGCCAACGAACGTCCTGGTGAAGATGATCCGTTTTCACCGGATTACAGCAAAATCAACTCAACTGTAGGCGGCCCTAAAGATTACTAAAGCCTAGCGATTTATTTGCCACCGAGCAGCGACCCAAGAATACCGCGCACCAAACGCCGGCCAATTTGACTGCCCACTGAGCGCATAGCGCTTTTGGCAAAGGCTTCAAAAGGCGTTTCCCGCGTGCGGCCAGGCGAGCGCTTCGCTGTTTCCTTAATCGCTTCTGATTGCTGCTCTAAGGCTTTTTTCTGCATTTCTTCAGCACGCTTTGCCAGCATTTCATGAGCCGATTCACGGTCCATCACCTTATCGTACACACCCGCCACCAGCGACGTTTGTAATAGCCGTTGCCGCTGGGCTTCGGTGACCGGGCCAATTTGCCCTTGTGGCGGTTTAATCAGCGTCCGTTGCACCATTTGCGGCCGGCCTTTTTCATCAAGCATCGACACCAGGCCTTCACCAACGCCCAACTGCGTTAATACCTCAATCGATGAAAATGCCGGATTGGCAAAAAAGGTCTCGGCGGCCGCTTTAATCGCTTTTTGGTCTTTAGCGGTATAAGCCCGAAGCGCATGCTGAATGCGATTACCCAATTGACCGAGCACCGAATCAGGAATATCGGTCGGGTTTTGCGTAACGAAAAACACGCCCACACCTTTAGAGCGAATCAGCCTTACCACTTGCTCAATTTTATCGAGCAGCGCTTTCGGCGCATCGTCAAAAATCAAATGCGCTTCGTCAAAAAACAGGATTAATTTGGGTTTATCCGGATCGCCAACTTCGGGTAACTGCTCAAATAACTCGGATAACAACCACAGTAAAAACGTGCTGTACAACGCCGGTGAATGCATCAATTTGTCAGCGGATAACAGATTGATAATGCCACGACCGTTTTTATCGGTTTGCATTAAATCATCAAGATTCAGCACCGGCTCGGCAAATAACTTATCGGCACCCTGCTCTTCCAAAACCAACAATCGCCGCTGAATTGCACCAACGCTGGCCGCTGAAATATTGCCATACAAGGTCTGAAATTCGGCGGCATTCTCGGCAACATATTGCAGCATGGCCCGTAGATCTTTGAGATCCAGCACCAGCCAACCATTGTCATCCGCCACCCGAAACACCAATGTCAGCACGCCTTGTTGGGTATCGTTAAGCTGCATCAAACGTGATAACAACAACGGTCCCATATCAGAAATTGTAGTGCGTACCGGATGACCCTGCTCGCCAAATACATCCCAGCAAGTCGTGGGATAACCGGTAAATTTAAAATCAGTAAGCTGCATGAATTCAACACGCTCACTGATTTTGGGATGCGGTTTTCCAGGCTGGCTGATGCCGGATAAATCACCTTTGATATCTGCCGCAAATACCGGCACGCCAATATCACTGAATCCCTCGGCCAATCCCTGCAAGGTCACCGTCTTACCAGTACCCGTCGCCCCCGCTACCAAGCCATGCCGATTGGCCATATTCGATAACAAATACACCGGCTCATCATCGGCCTGACCTATAAATATCGGTGTCGACATGCGCGATTCCTTTTGCTGGTTTGCGTAAGCAGATAAATGTTGCTCACATTAAATCATGAAAACTTTGGTTTGGGGATGAAAACCAAAAAG